>JAQUQS010000005.1 GCA_028715965.1 Candidatus Omnitrophota bacterium
AAGCGCCCCGCCTATGGTCCCGGGTATCCCCGCCAACCCCTCGAATCCTGTAAGCCCTTTCCTGCAGGAGAACGACAATAACTCGTTCATCCTGAGCCCGGCACCCGCGCGGACAAGACCGTTCTCCAGACATATGTCCCTGAATGACGGGAAAGAAAGGCTGATAATGGCCTTTTCGACATCTTCATCCGGAAAAAGGATGTTACTACCCATTCCAACGACCTTGTACGGTACTGCGTAAACCGTCAAGGCGCGCCTGATCCCGGCAAGCGCGTCCACGTTCTCCGGGACACACCAGGCCATAGCCTTTCCACCTATACGTATGGTGCTGTTACGTGAAAGTTCGTGCCGCAGATGGACCCCGCCTCCTTCCACACAACAGACATCCTTTATAAAACTTTCCAGATCATGCCCCGGCACTTTTCGCCCCCAGACTTGTCAATATATGCGCGGCCACTTCACGTATGTCCCCGGCTCCCAGTACAAGCACCACATCCCCTTTTCCAGCCATACCGGAGACCACATCCGGGATCTCATCCTTCCTTACGACGACAAGTCCCTTCCTGAATCCGGCCCTCTCGATAGTCTCTTTCAATCTATATACGTTCACATCGGCCAATATATCCTCATCGGCCGAATATATATCCGTAAGCACCAGACCGTCCGCGTCGTCGAAGCAGGTAGAGAACTCATCCATAAGGTCTTTTGTCCGGCTGTACCTGTGCGGCTGAAATACCGCTATGACCCTCCCGGAGGCATATTCCCTGGCGGCCCTTATCACCGACCGTATCTCCGTTGGATGATGCGCGTAATCCTCGTAGATCTCCACACCACACATTTTCCCGACAAGTTCGAACCTTCTCTTGACGCCGCGAAAAGAACCCACGGCATTTATGGCGTCCTCCACAGGTATCCCCATCTCGCAGACCGCCCCCAAGGCCCCCAGGATATTCATCACGTTATAACGTCCCTTGAGAAGGCTTTTCACCTTTCCCGCGCTCTCGCCATGGATAAAAAGCTCGAACTCGATGCCCCTCGCCCACGACGGGGATTTGCATGAATAATCGAAGTCACCTTCTATCCCGAAACTTACCCTGCGAGCCCCGGAATGCCTGGCTATCCCGTCAAGCACACTATCTTCCCCGTTGTATATAAGCGTACCATCCCGGCTGATCCTTGAGATGAATTCGGAATAAGCGTCCACCAGATTGGTAAAAGTCCCGTAAAACTCCAGATGCTCCCTTTCTATGTTCGTAATGACCGCCAGGTCCGTGGATATGTTCCTGAAATAGCCGTCGCTCTCATCAACCTCGGCCACGACCAGCTCTTCCCCTCCATAACCCGCGTTCCCCCCCAGGGACAACACTTCTCCCCCGACTATGAATGTAGGGGACGATCCGGCGACACTGGATATATGCGCTACGAGCGAACTTGTGGTCGTCTTCCCGTGCGTTCCCGTAACGGAAACTGACATACCGGCCGCTGAAAGGAACCTGTTGAGTAATTCCCCCCTGGATATTACCGGTATCCCACACCTCTTTGCCGCTAATATCTCCGGGTTGTCATCCCGTATACAGGTAGACCTGACCACAAGGTCCGTACCTTCCGCCAGGTTCTCATCCTGGTGCCCTTTGGATATCATTGCGCCTTCCCGGGCGAGACGATCCGTTATGCTATTCGGCCTGAGATCCGAGCCGCTTACTTTATCCCCCTTCGACATGGATATCCCCGCCAGAGCACTCATGCCGATACCTCCGATACCTATGAAATGTATGTTCATCATCGATCATTTCCTTTTTTCCCGGGCAAAGACATAACCTCCCTGGCCAGGCTCCTGGCCGAAAAGGGGTTAGCCAGCCTCGTAGCCGCCCTTGCGAGCAGCTCCCTCTTCATGTTGTTCGAGAACAATTCGTATATACATCCAGCCAGATCATCCGCGGATATATCCTTCTCTTCCATACATATCGCGGCGCCTGCCTCACTGAAATAACGCGCGTTATGTCCCTGGCTGTTCCTCGGATTGGGATATGGCACCAGTACCATGGGACGACCGAAACACGCCAATTCGAAAACGGCCGCGGCACCCGCCCTGGAAACGGCCAGATCACATAAAGAATAAGCGTCACTGATCCTTTCCAGGAACGGCATGACCTTACCGGGAATGTCGTTCTCCCGGTAGAACTTCGAGGTCTCTTCTATATCCGACCTTCCCGCCAGATGGAGGAACTGTATGCCGTCACCCTGTGGCATACCCTTTATCATAAGTGCCGCACGGGAAGATATCCGGTTAAGCGACGTCGCCCCCTGGCTACCACCCATTATAAGCACCGTGAACCTGTCCATCCTGAGACCCAGCCTTTCGCAAGCCCCGTTCCTGTCCCCGTAAAGAGAGTCCTTGCGCAAAGGATTGCCGGTATATACCACCTTCTCCTCGCTCCCGGGGAAATACTGCTCCGACCCCTTGAAGCTCACCGCTATAAGCCTCGCGATACGACTGAGCATCTTGTTGGCCCTGCCAGGTACGACATTCTGTTCGTGGATCACCACAGGTGTCCCCATTATATAGGAAGCGATAGAGATCGTCCCGGATGAATATCCGCCGAATCCCACTACTACGTCCGGCCGGAACATAAGTATGGATATGAGCGAGCACACCGAATCACAGGACAGTTTCCAGGCAAAGACCACCCATTTGATGATATTGTGGCCTCTGGGCATGGGATTGGCCGAAAGATGCTCTTTCCTGTACTTGTACCCGCTCAATATATTAACATCCAGTCGTTTCTTGCTGGCCACGATCATGATATCTGTTCCCCGGACTCCTTCACTTTCAAGGGCTTCAGCCAGAGCTATCGCGGGATATATATGCCCGCCGGACCCGCCCGCGGCAAGTATCACCTTCATATTTACTCCGCCTCTCTGGACAAATTGAATATTATCCCCATTACAGCCATATGGCACACCAGGGAACTTCCGCCATAACTGATGAACGGTAGGGGAAGCCCCTTGGTCGGTAACATACCGGTAGACACCCCGATATTAACTATCGTCTCAAAAGCTATCATGAGGGCTATCCCAAGAACTACCCTGGAAGAAAAAACATCATTTATCCTCAAGGCTATCCTGAACATATACAGGACAAGCAGCGCGAAAAGAAGCAGAACGGATAGGGCCCCAACCACTCCCAGTTCCTCCCCGATTATAGCAAAAATGAAGTCGGTATGTGACTGTGGTAAGTAGAATAATTTCTGTTTGGACTGGCCCAGCCCTACTCCCAGGAACCCTCCCGATCCTATGGCGATAAAGGATTGGTAAAGCTGGTATCCGGCTCCTTCCTTATACTGGAAAGGATCAAGAAAAGCCATTATCCTTCGCACACGGTAAGCTTTCAACCTGACAGCCGCGTACAACGCCGGAAGCATACACATGATGAGCGCTCCGATGTGGGTCATCCTGGCGCCGGAAATAAAAAGTAGCACCCCGGAAACGAAAAGCACCGATACCGCGGTCCCCATATCCGGCTCTATGAGTATCATGCCTGCTACGAACCCGGATACAATAAGCGGAGGAAAGAACCCATACATCAGGTCCTTCATAAGATATCTTTTCCTGGACATAAGGTCCGCCAGGTATATGATTATGGCGAATTTAGCGAATTCCGACGGTTGTATACTAAGACCTGCTATCCTAAGCCACCGTTTAGCGCCGCCTCCCGCCACTCCTATGCCCGGGACAAGGACAGCAACCAACAACAATACGGCCAGACACAATATCCATCTGGCGTTATCTTCGAGCCACTTCCGTTGTGTCATCATCATGATCACGCATGCCGCGACACCTCCCGCCAGATACACCAGGTGTCTCTTAACGAAATACATGCTGTCACCATAGTTATCATAAGCATAGACTGCGCTTGAGGAATATATCATGACGATCCCGGTCATAAGAAGGGCCGCAACTATTATCAATACTTTTCTCGCGTCTTTGCTCATTTATTCTTCCGTAAGGTCATCCTATACTCCGCCCTTGGTCACCGGGATACGCGTAACGGTATCAACGGCCTTCCTGAAATCCAGGCCTCTTTCCTTGTAGTTCTTATACATATCAAAACTCGAACACATTGGGGAAAGCATCACCACTTCGCCGGGCCTGGCCAGCGTCGCGGACCTGGAAACCGCGTCGGCCATATCCCGGGCGAAATAACACGGCACCGTTTTTTCGAAAGTACCGGATATACGTTGTGCCGCCTCTCCGATCAGGACAAAAGCGCTGACCTTATCCCCCACAAGTCCTTTTATGGCGGCATAGTCCCCGCCCTTGTCCCTTCCTCCGGCGATAAGCACAACCTTCTTGTCAAGCGATCCGAGCGCCCTGGCGGTCGCGTCTATGTTCGTCGCCTTGGAATCATCGATAAAATCCACACCTCCGTATGTAGCGACCGTCTGGAAACGATGCTCAAGCGGATGGAACGACTTTACCCCCTTAATTATGGCCCCGCTATCCACTCCCAGTATCTGGCACACCATCGCGCTCGAGGCCACATTCTCAAGGTTATGCTCTCCGCTCATGGGCATATCCTCTCCCTTTATGACCGCATCGGCCAATCCTTTGGTCAATATGTGCACGTCCCGTCCGTGGATCGCCACACCGTCTCCCTCCCTGCCGAAAAACCTTACTTTCGCTTTTACTCCGGAAAGGAGAGGGTCCTCCCTCATCGATCCGTTCATAATAGCCCAGTCCGCCCCGGATTGGTTCATGAATATCCTGAATTTCGCGACCCGGTACTGCTCCATATTCACGTGCCTGTCGTAGTGGTCCTCTGTTATATTGAGAAGTAACGCTATATAAGGCTGGAAATCCTTTATGGTCTCAAGCTGGTATGAACTTACCTCTACGACCGCCACGCTCTTATCTCCGAGCTTATCGACCTCCCCACTCAATGGGTTGCCGATATTCCCGCATACTATATTATGCACACCCGCTTCCGTGAGCATGTTCCCTATCAGCCGACAGGTCGTGCTTTTCCCATTAGTACCCGTAACCGCCACTATGGGCGCTTTACAAAACAGGTATCCTAGCTCCAGTTCCCCGATAACGGGGACATCCCGTTCGATCACACCGCGCTCCCGGAGGGCCTTAATATCCACACCCGGGCTTGTCACCACGAGTTCCGCGCCGGCGCAGAAAGCGGACGTATTCGCCCCGATCTCGATGTCGATCCCCAGGTCCTGCAGTTCTTTCTTCTTGAGCTCCATCCCGGGACCGGCTGAGGACTCACTCACGCGCGCGATCGCGCCTGCGGCCCTCAAAAGGGCGGCCGAAGCCTTACCGCTCTCGCCCAGCCCAAGAACAAGTACTTTTTTGCCGCTAAAGTCCGGCATATACATCCTCCCAGAGCCTAACGTACTTTGAGTGTCGCCATGCTGAGCATCGCCAGTATGGCGGCTACTATCCAGAAACGCACGGTTATCTTGGATTCATGCCACCCTTTCATCTGGAAATGATGGTGTATCGGCGTCATGAGGAACATCCGTTTCTTCCTGTATTTACAGGATGCCACCTGCAGCATAACAGATAACGTTTCCACAACAAGTACTCCCCCTACAATGAAAAGCAATACCTCTTTCTTGATGAGAACGCTCACGGTGGCGAGAGCGCCCCCAATGGCGAGAGAACCCGTATCCCCCATGAACACCGTCGCGGGATGGCAATTGAACCAAAGGAACCCCAGACCCGCGCCGGTAAGCGCGGCGCAGAACACCGTGAGCTCGCCCGCCCCGGGCAGGTAGAACACCTGGAGATATTCGCTCATGGCGGCATGGCCGGTTATATAACTCATGACAGAATACGTGATAGATATGAAGATCACGCACCCGATGGCCAGCCCGTCCAGGCCATCCGTAAGATTAACAGCATTGGAGGTCCCCACAATGACAAAGAACACGAATACGATGTAGAATAATCCCAGATTGGCTATCGCGTTCTTCATGAAAGGAATATAAAGTTCCGTACCGATCGCGGCATTCCTGTAGACAAAAAGGCCTACAATAAGAGCGAAAACGGTCTGTCCGAACAGTTTGGTTATAGCCCTTACGCCTTTCGAGCTTTTATTTCGCAATTTAATACCGTCGTCTATCACCCCGATAATACCCAGCCATACCATAGACCCGGCTGCCAGTATAATAAGGTCGTTATCCGGCCTGCACCACAGGAAAGTGGATAAAAGCACAGCCATGATTATGAGCACTCCTCCCATGGTCGGAGTGCCCTCTTTATGTTTGTGATGGTCGTATATGCCATCTACGTGCTCTTTCCTCACATATTGCCCCACCTTAAGTCGACGCAACATATCTATTACATATGGCCCCAGGATAACGCAGATAAGGAAAGATGTGATCGCGGCCATGCTCGCCCTGAAAGTTATGTACCTGAACACATTGAAGCCGAACCATATCTCCCTCAGCGGATACAGTAAGTAGTAAAACATTTGATCACTTCCTCCATTCTGGCGCCACGCGACCCTTTTACGAGAACGATATTCCTGCCGCCCCCGAGCTCCATCAAGGTCCGGGCCGCATCAGCATGTCCGGGAACAGCGAATACCCGATCCGGGGCCATACCTCCCACGCGAGCGCCCTCGGCTATATACCCGGCTTCTTTCCCGACCGTAATAAGAAAATCCACTTTTCTCGCCGCTACGTTCTCTCCCACCTCAGAATGCATCCTGCGGCTACCTTCCCCCAGTTCCAGCATCTGGCCGGCTACTACCCCCTTGAGACATCCCTCGCATTCCGTGTTTTCCAGCACATCCAGGGCTGACATGAAAGAATCCGGGTTGGCGTTATAAGCGTCATTGATGAAAAGAGCCGGGCCGACCCGCATCCTTTCAAGCCGCATACCGGGAAGCCTTACGTCCTTAATGGCCGCCCTGGCCGCCTCGCAGGTAACTCCCAGGCTCATAGCGACACTTATCGCGGCGGCTGCGTTATATATATTGTGACGGCCGAACACGGGAGCGGAAAAATCCATCCCATTAAGTTTGAACATACATCCTTCAGGGGTATGTTCCACGTCTGATATGATAAAGTCGTTATTTTCTTTTTCACCAAAAAAATGCATGGTGATCCCGCCTGTTCGAGAAGGCACTTTGCCCAGAAGATCGTCATCCCCATTAATAAAAGCCTCCCTGCGGCCGGCAAGATGGCGCAGGATAGATATCTTTTCCTCAAAAACACCTTTCCTGTCACCGAACCCCTCGAGGTGCCCCCTCCCGATATTGGTAATGACCGCTATGTCCGGTTCGGCTACGTCCGCCAGGGCGGCGATCTCACCCTTATTATTTGTGCCTATCTCACAGACCAACACCTCGCACCCTTCGTCAAGATCGAACAGGGTACGGGTCACTCCTACGATGTTGTTATATGAAGCTTTGCTTTTTTCCGCGCGGAAAGACGTACTTAAGATCCCATGTATCATATCTTTAACGGAAGTCTTTCCGTTAGTACCGGTGACCGCGATGACCAGCGCCTTTGCCCTGCTTCGTACATAATGAGCAAGCCGGGACATGGCTTCGAGGGTATCATCTACTATTAATATCGGGATAGAGGTCCGGCTTTCACAGGATAACCGTGGTACTTCCTCCGCCATGACACATCCGGCTCCGGAAATAACGGCCTCCCCTATAAAATCATGCCCATCATAGTTCCTGCCGCGAATAGCTATGAACAGGTCCCCGCGTCTTACCGCCCGGGAGTCCGTGGAAACACCTTTTATTGCCAGATCATCCGTTCCGGATAAAATCCGGCCCCCGGCAATACTGGCTGCCTCTTTTAAGGAAATGCCTATCATATGATCGAAGATCTTTCTAAAAAGGTCAGAAAACCCGTCAAAAACCCATTTGTCCCAATATCTTCAGGGCTGTTTCCTTGTCATTGAAATAGCGTACTTCCCGGCCTATTACCTGATAATCCTCGTGCCCTTTACCCGCAATAAGCACAACATCGCCCTGAACGGCCATACCTAAAGCTTTTCTTATGGCCTCTTCCCGCTCCATAATTATACTATAATTACCATGTCCAATCATACCCTTTTCTATATCCATTATTATGTCATGCGGGGCCTCTTCCCTGGGATTATCGTTAGTGAGCAGTGTATGGTCACACATACTGACAGATATCTTTCCCATTAACGGTCTTTTCGCCCGGTCACGGTTCCCCCCGCATCCGAAAACACAGTATACCTTACCCTTATTCAGCCCCTTAAGCGTCCCTATCACTTTTTCCAGGGCGTCAGGCGTATGGGCGTAATCAACAAAAACGGTGAACGGTGCCTTTGACACGACTATGTCGAGCCGCCCGGGGACCGGAGGCATTTCCTCCACAGCTTTTTTAACAAGCGCGAGGTCCAGGTCCTGGTCGGACAAAGCGGCTGTAGCCGCGAGTATGTTATAAATATTATGCCTGCCAATAAGCCTTGTCACAACGTTAACACGCCCAATGGGCTCCACCACTATATCGAACCGGCTACGGTCCGGGTAAAGTTCAATATTTTCCGCCATGATGTCAGCCTTGTTCTCCACCCCGAAGGTCTTGGCCCTGACCGGGCCTAGACCGTTGAATGCCGTCGTGACAAGAGGCGTGTCCATATTGACCACCGCGATGCCATCGGGTTTTAAATATTTGAATATCTTCATCTTCTCTTTCAGGTAATTGTCCATGGATATATGATAATCCAGATGCTCCGGGGTAATGTTGGTAAATACAGCGGCATCGAGATCGATACCACTTAATCTTTTCTGGCTAAGCGCGTGGCTGGACACTTCGATAACAGCGGCCTTTTTTCCGGAATCTATCATTTCGTTAAGTAACCTGTTAAGACTGATCACATCAGGGGTGGTCAGGGAAGAGCGCGTCACTTCGTCGCCCCTGGTCTTGTTAAAGACCGTACTTATGAACCCGGAAGGCATCCCGTGGCACGCGAGTATCCTGTCGACAAGAAATGTGGTCGTCGTCTTTCCATTGGTCCCAGTAATACCGAACGTCCTGAGATAATCGGACGGCTCCCCGAACACGTGCCTCACTATCTGACCAAGCGCTTCCCTGGCATCCTTGACGATAATAAGTTTTTCCATATCACTATCGGACATCCCCAAGGGTACCTTCTCGCAGACAACCCCCGCGGCCCCTTTGGCGAGGGCCTCGCGTATGAAATCATGCCCGCTATTCACGGTCCCGTCTATTGCCACGAACACATCACCATCGGATACCATACGGGAATCCGCTTTGATGTTCCTTTCGGTAACATTAGTTCTGTAAAATAGTATCTCTAATCCCCTGTCCATCCCATTCCTATCTGTTATTTGCCGACCGGACCGGACTGCCCTCCCGCGCGCGAGGCCGGACCCTTATTGGACCATATATACTGCATGGTCCTCTCCGATATGTTCTTGAATACCGGGCCCGCGACACTCCCCCCGAAATGGACCGGTTGCGGGTCCTTGACCACCACCACGATACTTATGACCGGGTCCTCCATCGGAGCGAAGCCGATGAACGTAGCGTTGTATTTATTGTCATAGTACCCTCCCGCCGGGTTCACCATCTGTGCCGTCCCCGTCTTGCCACATGAACTGAAGAATTTCGACGCCGCCTTTTTTCCCGTACCATCCGTGACGACCCGATTAAGTATCTTTTTCATCTCTTTCGAGGTTTCTTCTGATAATACCCTCTTTTTCACCCGCGGAACGTTCTTTCTGACCTCTCCGCCCTCCCAGGTAGTTACCCTGTCCACGATATATGGCTCCATCAACTTACCCCCATTAGCTATAGCGCTTATCGCGCAGGCAAGCTGCATGGGCGTTACGGCTATGCCCTGGCCGATCGGTATGGTGGTTATATCACTTTTCGACCAGGTGGCGGGAGCCCTGTTTATACCTGCCACTTCGCCGGGAAGATCAACTCCCGTATTCTCCCCGAACCCGAACAACCTGGTATAATCATAAAGCTTCTCCTTACCCAGTTCGTGCGCCGCTTTTACGGTACCTATATTACTGGATTTGGCTATCACATCCGAAAAGGACAGTTTTCCGTAAGCGTGGTAATCATGAAGTATACGTCCGCCGACCGCGTATTCCCCGTTCTCACAGTCAAACATATCATCCGGCGAGATCTTTCCTTCGTTCAGCACCGCGCTCGCGGTCACCACCTTGAAAACACTGCCCGGCTCGAACACGCTGGATACAGCGTCATTCTTCATTATGTCGCGCGGGGTCTGGCCGGAAAGATTGAGGTCATATCCGGGATAATTAGCTAACGCCAGGATCCTGCCGCTATACGGATCCATGACAATGACCGTGCCGGATGAGGCTTTAGACCTGTTGACCCCCGACTTAAGCTCCTCTTCAGTTATGTATTGTATGACCGCGTCTATCGTAAGGATGATATTATGCCCGTTCTTCGGCGGGATGGACTCGTCCTCCTTCAAAAGGACCGTATTCCTCCTCGCGTCCTTTATCATGTGGCTATATCCGGGCTCCCCCCTGAGATCAGCGTCAAAAAGCCTTTCTACCCCCTCAAGCCCGGCATTATCCATGCCGGCAAAGCCAAGGACATGGCACGCCATACTGTCGTTCGGGTAGTTCCTTTTACTTTCTATGCATATGTGTATCCCCGGAAGTCCCGCACGCTTTATGTTTTCGGAGACATCTCTATCTACCTTCCTGGAGAGCCAGGAGAACCGTCCAGACCTGGTCACCCGTGACAGTATGGTGCCCTGGTCAAGTCCAAGTATCTCCGAAAGTACACGCGCTGTATGTTCCGGATCCTTGACGAACTTTGGGTCGCAGAAAATACTGGGCGCGTCCAGGTTGATGGCAAGCGGGTCCATATGGCGGTCGAATATAGTACCACGTCGCGGTTCCACTTTTACTATGCGGTTGTGCTGGTTATCCGCGAGTTCCGAGAATTTATCGGTATCGACCACCTGAAGCTGGAAAAGACGCAGCGACAGCGCGGAATAGGTCATTATCAAGAGTAACAGAACGACAAATTGGCGTTTTTTGAGCATTGTTACACATTTTGTGTTTTAATACGGTCATTCCCGGGATTTAGCTTCGGCGTATGGAGCGAGCAGGTCCATCATGCGACCCAAGACCGTGTTACTGCCATATTCTCTCTCCGTACCCGCATAAGCCAACTGGGTCCCCCCATAATGCGAGGTCCTCCGGCTGGCGAACCTCACCTCTTCCGGATCCAGTGAGGCAAGCAAATATCTGGGTGATTCCATTTGTGATAGATTATACATTAACGCGGAATTCTGGTCAATCAGGGTCGAGAGCTCACGATCGTTCTTCTGGAGGGTATAGCCCGCCTTCACTATCTCTACCTGCTGATGCACGTAACCGACGGCCATCACGGTAATAAATACGCCTGTTAACAACATTTTCGACATATTCATATCACCTTCTCCGCCACTCTGAGTTTCGCGCTCCTGGACCGGGGATTGGCGGTTGTTTCTTCGCGTGAAGGCGTTAAAGGTTTTTTCGTAAGCACCTTGAACGACCCTTCTCGCATCCTGGCGCGAAAAATATTCTTAACTATACGGTCCTCAAGAGAATGGAAAGATATTACGGCTATCCTTCCTCCCGGGTTCAAACGCGGCATTATAGCGTCTAATCCCCTCTCAAGTGCCCCCAACTCATCGTTGACATAAATACGCAGGGCCTGGAACGTTCTAGCCGCCGCGTGCAATCTTTGGCCCCTATACTTGCTCCCGATAGCCTTTTTTACGACATCGACCAGTTCGTACGTTGTCTCTATCTTCTTCCGGCCCCTGGCCCTGATTATCTCTTTCGCTACGAGCTTCGCGTGCCTTTCTTCACCATAGGCACGTATGACTTCCTCCAGTTCATGCGTGCTGGACGTGTTCACCACATCCCGGGCAGTGAGCCGCTGGGTTTTATCGAATCGCATGTCCAGCGGCCCGTCTTTGAGAAAACTAAATCCCCTCTCCCCCTCTTCCAGGTGGTATGATGATACCCCCAGGTCCAGTACTGCCCCGTCAATACAAGCATCATGCTGCGCGCCAAGATGGTCCCCGATATTCCTGAAGTCGTCATTTACGAACGTTACCGCTTCCCCGTACCCCTTCAGTCTTGCCTTAACACGTTCTATAGCGTCCCCATCCCTGTCAAACCCTATTAACCTTCCTCCCGGCATTATACGCTTCAATATAGCTTCCGCGTGTCCTCCCGCCCCAAGCGTACCATCCAGCATCGTCTCTCCCGGGACGGGATCCAGATATCCGACCGTCTCCTCTAAAAGGACCGGGATATGCACCTCATCTGTTCGGTGATGGATGCTCATTTATCCCGTTTGAATATCCTCTCCATAGCCGATATCTGGTACCGGTATAGCCTGTCATATTCTGTCATCGCATCTGTCTTGTTATATTTGGTTCCCTTGCGTGGGGTATTATTCTTCGAGGTTTTCTTCTTTCCGTATATCGATCCGCCCATCTCACATGCTTGTAGGAATCTTTTCATGGTCCCCATTTATCCTCCCCTTAGAGGCCGCGAGTTAATCGCAGTTCTTCACGATCACGCATTTCTTGTCGCCGAACCCGGATGTCGACACCACGTACCTGGTAACACCTAAATGAGAAAGCCCTGAAGGCAGCGCCCTTGCCTTCTTTATCCTCTCGACCATGTTCACGCAATTAACGAATTCCCTCTGTTTTTTGTTGAATTTAAGAGCGTATCTTCTGTACATATCCTACCCCCCTCTGTCGCTATAACTCTATAAGACCTTCGGCTATGCCCTCATAATTATCTTTTGAGGTGTCATAGAAATCTTTCCACTTTTTGGCGTCCCATATCTCTATCCTATTGGACACACCTATGATCATTATGTCCCGGCTAAGCCCCGCGTAATCCTTCAGATAATCCGGGACCAATACACGCCACTGCTTATCAGGCTCAACAGGTGTGGCACCAGAGAAGAAAAGCCGGTTGAATTTTCTGGATTCGCTTTTAGTGAAGGACATGTTCCGGAACCTGTTCTCCTGAACCTTCCATTCGCTTTCAGGGAACATAAAAAGACATTCATCGAGCCCCCTGGTCAGATAGAGTTTCTCTATACCGGCGTCCTTTATCGGATCGCGGAAACGCGCCGGTATTATAAGGCGGCTCTTTTTATCAAGGCTATGCTGGTATTCTCCGTAAAACACTCCACTTCCCTCCACTTTAATCCACTATACAATAAAAAGTATACATAAACCGTAACACTTTGTCAAACATTAGTTTAGCAATTAAAAATGGGCGCGTAGGACACATTATGTTGTGCTTAATGGAAAGTGGGCATATACATATTGTGTGTCTTCGGGAATTGAAAAAACAGGCAGGTCCTTTGGATATCAAGGGACCTGCCTGTGTGGGTTCCGGGATAAAAAATAAGTGATATATGACTTGGTCAGACGGGACCTAACGGGCCTTACCAATAAAGTTTCTGGAATCTTTCGGAGTACTTTTTGACCCACTCTTCCGAGGCTTCTTTCAGGGTCATGTCCCTGCCTAGCTGCAGGGAACGCAGGACGCGGTACTCTTCTATGAGGTATATCTGTTCAATGAGTTTAACCTTGAAGGCATCACTGAAATTTACAAAAACAACACCTACCCGGAACAGTCCTGACTCTTCGTCTTTGGTGGAATGTACTACCCTTGCCCGGATCTTGAATACCTTATCATAAAGCGGCATCTGCAGGCTTATCGTGGTCCCGGACGCTACCTCTGTCTTAGAAAGGAACAGAAGCCCGCCTTCACTGGTGTCAAGCGTGTTCGTCTTTTCGTATCCCCTGTCCTCTTCTATCCGGAACTCAACCGGGTTAACGAGAAGATGCCGTATAAAACGTCTTCTTTCCTGATGCTCCATATCAGCCTGTTCTGAAGGATTGTTGGGAAAATTACTACCTATGATAGCATATTAGCGGCTTTCAGTTCCTCCTCAAGTTTATTCACAGCTTCCTTGAGCTTTGAGAAAAGCCTTACATTGATATTGATCCCCTTACCCGTGGGCACTTTCTCATCCCCCTGAGGAGGCTGGGTCCAGATACGTATGTCAATGACGTCATTGCCCTGATATTCGGACAAACGTATTTTGACATCCTGATACTTGTTCTTCTCAAATACGTATACGTCTTTTTCCATGTGCGCCCCCTTTTTGCGCGTATTAATTATATAATATTATTCCTATGTATCCTTATACATATAATATACAATGACAGGCGAAAAAGCAAAATTTTATGTTTTTTATTTATAAAGGGGTCTTTGGGGGAGATGTGCCGGTCGGTCTCGACACCGGTCAATCCACCTCTTTCTTCCGGAATATCCTCACGAAACAAAAGAGAACCAGCGTCAAAATGGCGCTCCATGACAGCAGAAGTAATACCCATCCATAATAGCTCATTTCGTTCTCTCCTGGTATCTTCGTTTTTTCCACGCTATCTTGACCAATACAGCCAACACGGCGAATATGAGCAGCAGGCCTCCCCGTGTAGCCAGGATGACCCCCCTGTCGGCCGCCGCCACCTTATCCATCCGCATTACCGGCAACCACTCCTGGAAAAGCCATGCCCCAAGTACTATTATCAGGAATACCGGTGTGACATATTTCATTATGTATTTATAAGGCAGAGGAATACGCATATCCGCCCCGTGATGTACTTCCTCCCATGCCCTGTTAACACCGAATACCCATGTGAAAAGTATCACCTCCACGGTCGCGAAAAGCACAAGACAGAAAGTGCCTCCCCAGAAGTCCAGTTCATCCACTACGCCACGGCCGAGAAAAAATATCGCGGCGTTACAAAGAAAAAAGGTCACGGCACCGAATATCGCTACCGCGCGCCGGCGGGATATATTGAACTCGTCCTCAAAAAACGCTATCGCGGGCTGCGCCATGGACACCGATGACGTTACTCCCGCGAGGAACAAAAGCCCGAACCACAGGAACCCCAGCACTTCCGAGAAAGGCATCCTGGTAAATATCAGCGGCATAGTGACGAACCCAAGGTTGAAAGCGCCCGCATTAGCGATATCCCCGATAGCCGCCGGGCCGAAAAAAACATAGGCCGCGGGGATCACGATACTCCCGCCCAATATCACTTCCGCCACTTCATTCATGCTCACCGCCGTGAGCCCGGACAAAGCTACGTCATCACCTTTTTTCAGATAACTCGCGTAAGTAAGTATGACCCCCAACCCGACACTCAAGGTAAAAAACACTTGTCCCGTGGCGGATAGCCATATCTTGGCGCTTTTTAACTGGCTGAAATCCGGGTTCCATAGATACCCCATACCGTTCATTACGTTCCACTTCGGGAGTAACGGGTCCGGTGCCCCCAAGGTCAGTACCCTGACGGCCAGGGCTATCCCGAAAACAAAAAGCACGGGTATGGCTACCTTGCAGAACCGCTCTATCCCTCCCTTTATGCCGTGATAAAGGACTATCATGTTGGCCCCGAACGTGATAAGAAAGAACACATAAGCGGTCGCTATACTGGAAAAATATGAATTCTTCTCCAGCCCCTGGAAAGCCCTCAGGAAAGCCTCCATCTGGACCTGGTCGGTTATCCCGGAATACTTCTGCACAAGAGAAAAGAAACTGTACGCCAGTGTCCAGGATTCTATATAAGTGTAATAGATCATGATCACAAGCGGACCGAAGATACCTATAATACCGAAATATTTTATGAACCGGTTCTTTTCCCAGAGAGAATGGAATATGCCTGGCGCGGAAGAATGCCCAAAGCCCCCGCCATACCGTCCGATCGACCATTCTATCCACATAAGCGGTATCCCGACAAGAAGAAGCGCCGTAAAATACGGGATAAGGAACGCCCCGCCGCCGTTCTTGGCCGCTTGAACGGGAAACCTGAGAAAATTACCCAGGCCTACGGCGGACCCAGCGACCGCCATAATGATCCCCAGCCGGGATCCCCAGCTATCCCTTTTTTTCTCCGGCATGGCACACTTTCTTCGGGTCAGGTCTTGAACCTCACAATTATCTTTCCCCAGTTATCGGGCGGCTTTTCCACCCTGTCAAAAAGGGACTTATTCCGTTCCAGGAACTTGAGCACACGCTTTTTGAGCTGCCCCGTCCCTTTCCCTGGGATTATTTCCAGCATACGCGCGTGGATACGACCGGCCTCTTCCAGCGCGCCCTCAAGGGCCCTCTCGATCTCGTTCCCCTTATTGAATATATCGTGCAGGTCCAATACGATCTTTTTCATAGTTCGCTATCCCCGGAGTGAACACGCCTATTCGCCCTCGACACGTCTTCTGGTCCTCTTTTTATCGCTTCTCAGTTTCTTGTCCCGGAGCATCTTCTCTTTGGCCCTCCTGGACCTTTTCCGTTTTTGGCGCCTGATCTTCTCTATTTTCTTTCTGCGTTCCGACAAGACCCCCTGGACACTCTGCTCTATCTTTTCCACCAGAAGCCTGCGGGCCATGAACCTGTTCAGCACCTGCGATCTTTCGATCTCACACTTCACCTCGGTCCCGGTAGGCACATGTTTGAGATAAACACAGGTCGACGTCTTGTTGGCGTGCTGGCCCCCTGGTCCGCCGGACCTTATGAACCTTTCGACGATGTCAGTTTCATCAACGCCCGCGGCTGACATACGCCTTACAAGTTCCTGTTCCTTTTTTTTTGATACGCCAAAGTCCATGACAAGAAATACCGGATTAAAGAACACGCGGCCCCAGATAGGCCCTGGCGACCGTGCGTCCCTGTATATGCGACATGATAAAGCCGTGCTTAACGGTTAAAACAGGCATCGACCAGATCGTCGAGTTTGGCCGTGGCGAGACATTGCACCGTATCCGCCCCCCCGTAGTATATCTTCACCTCTCCGTCATTTTCCAGCACTGCTCCACAAGTGAACACCACCGCGTAAGTAAGCCCGCTGAGCTCATAATCCATCAACGGCGAAAGTATCGGGGCCTTGGCCCTGGCCACTATTTTCGAGGGGTCATTAAGATCCAGCATCATCACGCCGATATGATATACATATTGCGCGGCACACTGCACATTGACCGCGTGATATAGGACCAGCCATCCCTTATCCGTTCTTATCGGCACGGCTCCAGGACCGTTCTTCTTCCATCCCCACTCATCCTGGGCATACGCGACATAACGGGATCGCCCCCAATGGATAAGGTCCGGCGAATAAGAAAGCCACATATAACCCTTGCCGTCACCGGTATTTGGCCGGTCAAGCCGGCAATATGACCCATTTATCTTCTCCGGGAAAAGTACCCCGTTCCTGTTATCCGTCTCGGAGATAAAATCCTTGAACTTGAACTGTTTCATGTCCGGGGACTCAAGAAGACCCAGTCGACATGAATGCCCACTATGACAAGCGAACACCACATAGTACTTACCCTCGATCTCCGTAACGCGCGGATCATAATACATCCCGGTGGTATATTCATTAAAATAGTCCGTTTCCGGCATCTTGATGGGATCCGGGCGAAGCTTGAAATCAATGCCGTTATCCGAATCAGCCGGCCATATGAGCTGTTTCATCGAAGGGGTCTCCACGCGGCATAACATCACATATTTCCCATCACGCGTCTTTATGCACCCTGAGTTATAAACACCCTTAGCGGCGGCGGGGATATCATCCCTGGTAAGTATCGGGTTGCCCGGATAACGCACCACTATATGCTCTTTACTCTTAGGGTAAACTACTGATCGAGACATCTCTATCATCCTTTCCTGGTATCGGTCCTTTATCGACAATGTTATTTGAGAATGTATTAAACAATATTTCCGGCGTTCGTGCAAGGGTTTTTTGCCAAGGACGGATAAAGACAACCACGCGCCCCCCGACGGGTGCTCCCTCCGGGAACGTATGGCCGTAGCGGCGCCTGGTTATCTGTCTATATTTCTATCACGGAATCCGTTGTGCCGAATATGTTGGTCTCGGCGCTCGGGTTACCGGGATCGCCCCACCACTCATCATCCACAAGGAACTTATACCTATAACGCCCTTTTGGCAACGTGAAATGGGTAGACCAGCTCCCGCCTTCCAGTTTCACCAACCGGTTGGCGTCCGTTTTTCGCCAGTCATTGAAATCCCCAAGCACATAGACCGACCCCGCCGACGGAGCGTGAAGCATGAACTCCCTTATTGCTACATCCATGTTCCTTGCCTCCGCGGCAAGGACCTCACTGGTAATATTGTAAAAATCAAGAGCCGCGGAACTCTCCGGGTCATACTCGAATATGGTCTTACCGTATTTAGCCGCTTCACGCAGGCGGACACTTGAACGCACCTTGGTCGGGAGAAGATATGGCCCAAGCCGCTTCCTGGCATCATGTTCGAAATGCTTGGCGAAGTTGGACCTTTTATCATATATGTTCATAGCGAAGAATATAGACGGCTGCCGCCCGGTTTCCGAGTTAAGCAGGCTCGTTACCCTGTACACGCTATTGATCCCATTGAACGAAAAATAGCTCATATCAAGCGGCACTAATATCATATCCGCCGCGTACATGGAATTTAGCGCCAGGAACCCGAAACTCGGGGGAGAATCTATGATAACATACTCGAACTTGTTGAAGAACGGATCGGCCAGGGTCTTCGCCAAAAGGGTAGCCGCGCCGTTTATGTTGCCGAGATTTATTTCCGCGGCGGAAAGTGACATATTGGCCGGCATGAACGCCATCTTATCCCGACCGGTGATTATTATATCCTCAAGAGGTATGCCTTCGTTGTCAAAATACGAGCGGAAAATATCATAAGAAGTCCTTCTTTCCATCGCGTCCTTTTCATACCCAAGCGAGTAGGTAGCATGTGCCTGCGGATCAAGATCGACCAAAAGGGTTTCACTACCCATCCTGGCGAGTGCCGCAGCAACATTGACGGCAAGAGTGGTTTTACCACATCCGCCTTTCTGGTTTGCTACAGAAATGATCTTCATTTGACCTCCCGGTATTTAGTGGTGGTTTTTCCGCACAACATAACATCTTGTGCTATTTGCAGAAAGTATATCATATAGATAATAATTAGTAAATAATAATGGCCTTTTTTTAGCTATTTATCTATCCGGGTCCGGGAATGCCTTGCGATCGCCCGCTTCATCATATTCTTATACCAAAGGGCCCCGGCGTATGATAGAATTATATGGCAAAATATTAGGCATTGGTCTTAACCCTTAAAATATATCGAGATGATGAATAGGCCCACACCAGAAGACAATATAAACAAGGAATTGTCCCGGACATATTTCAATAATGCTTTTTCCGCCAGCGATAAGGCCAAAGCGGAAAGCTGCAGGACCCGCGCGAAAGGTGTCTCACGCAGGACCTTTATCTATAGGGCCCTTTTCGGCCTGGCGATATTGTCCCTGGCGGGGATGTCCTTGTTCTTCCTGCGTCAGGGTAAACTTATTTTGAACATCGACATAAAGGTCGAAAAACCCAACCTGACCGTGGTCAGGAACGTTACGGACAAACCCGGGGCCCCCGCCAAGGCAATGAAGATCTCTTCCCCCGAGAACATGCCTTTCCAGAACGCGTATACGATCTTCGACTTTGAGGGTGATGATGAAGGATGGGAAATACCTTCCTGGGCCATGGACAAACCCGATCATATCGCTACCGATGTTACCCGTATAAAGGATATCTCTACGAACGGTAAATACTCACTTATGATATCCGCCGTTTTCCCGGCTAATGCCTGGTCTGCGGCCCTCGTAGAAATACAGCAATATATGGACCTTTCCGGATACAATATTATCGCGACCGACATCCTCCTGCCTCCCGACGCCCCACAGGGATTACGGGCCAAATTGATCCTTACGGTCGGCGATGACTGGCGGTTCGTCGAAATGGCAAGGTCGTTCAAACTGACCCCTGGGGAATGGACCACGGTCTATGCGGACATCTCTCCCGGCAGCACCGCGTGGAAAAGGGTAAAAGTGGACGAAGTCTTCAGCTCCGACATAAGGAAGATCGCGGTAAGGATAGAATCCAACAAACCGCCTTATTCAGGCGATATTTACGTCGACAATATAAGAGCGGCGGTGGAATGATCCGGTGTCCGCGCGCATCCGTTACCCGAAAAGGTCTTTTCGGGCGGGTCTGGCCGTATCGGATACCGGGGGTATAGGCTCTTGTGCCGGTGTCTTAAGATAGTATTTCCTGTTCTTTATCGAAACGAAGTTACTCCAGGGTCTTCCTTCTTCAGCCTGGGCCGAACGTATCTCCTTAACGGCGTTCGCCTGCGACACCAGTTCATCGACCTGATAGACTATTGTCGCTTCCAGTGTCTTGGGCAATACAGGCGACTGCTGTTCATATTCCCCGTGATGGCTGAGCACAATATGGCAAAGATGCAGTGCCCTGTCATCCGGGAAATCCGTCAGGCTGTCTATCTTACTCTTCAATAGACCGTACCCTATGGCAATATGTCCAAGGAGCCCTCCCTCTTCGGTATATTCCATTTTTCTAGGGTCAAGTTCAAAGACCTTGCCTATGTCGTGAAGGAACGCGCCCATGATCGCCAGGTCCCTGTTCACATCGGGATAAAGTTCGCACATTTTATCCGTTATGAACATCACCTCATACGTATGTTCCGCCAAACCACCGATGTAAGCGTTATGCCAGCTTTTACCTCCTACGCCATCCATGAACGCCTTTATAAGGTCATCATCCGACATAAAAAGGTCCGCCAAAGCCTTCAGGGATGGATCTTTCAAGCCAGCCAGATACGACTTGATCCGGTTGAATATCTCTTCCCTGTTCTCGGCCACACGGACCATGTCCTCGTAAAGATATGCCCTGTCATCCGCGGGCTCCACCATGTCCACTTTAAGTTGTTTATCCTCCTTGAACTTAGACACACTGCCTTTCACGCGGACGATATCTCCTGTCTGTACGGCCTGGTCGAAATCTTCCGCGTTATCCCAGAGCCTTCCCTCTATCTTCCCGGTCTTGTCGGAAAGCCCCAGCTCCATGTAAGGCTTGTCGTATTTGGTGAGTTTCAGGTTCTTTTTGTTGAGCATGAAAAAAGAATCCACCCTGTCATTCACCTTAAGGTCCTGGATATACTGTTTGGCCATATATTTCCCTTTCCAGTTCTTGGTCCGCGTACCGTTAGTCCGGCCAGCAGATACCGTCAAAATCACAATGTAAACACCGGTCTTTCCCGTCCCTTTCGGGAAGTTTCTCAAAACGCAGTTCTTTGATCTCTTCCCATAGCCCCATGATCACCTTTTCCAGGTCATCCACCATATCGTCCGTGACCTCTATATCGATATCGCGATATTTCCCCTTCTCCAATCCGTCTATCTTCGTGTCCACTCCGGCCGGTTTGAGGAATTGTATAAGCGCCCTGGTAACCGGTCGTCCTCCCATAGAACCACGGTTCCTGTCAAATATCATCTTATACGCGATGACCTGTCGATAATAATCATCGCATTCATACATCGCCAGATCCCGGCATTTTCGTATCTTCTTAACATGGCCGTCCGGTTTACCCGTCTTATAATCCACCACCCGTACATTACCATCTGGCAGCATTTCGATCTTGTCGAAAGTCCCCGTGAAGACCGGTCCATCCGGCAGGAAGATGCTGAGTTCGGTCTCCAGGTACAAGGGTCTCACCGGCGACCGGGATTCCCTCTCATACCAGACCTTAAGACCTTCCATTTCCGAAAGGCATATCCTGCGCAACTCGTCACCCGGCCCCTGGAACGCGAGTTCCCTCAAGAATGCCCTCGAAAAGAATTCGAACAGAGGGAATTCACCTTTTTCCATGAAATAAGAATACACTTCTTCAAGGGCCTTGTGGGCGCAGTTCCCGAATACCAGATGTTGCGTCTTTTTTCCCGGCAGACGAAGCACATAATTATAGAAGAATTTCCTTTTGCAGCCTATATACGTGTTAAGCTTAGTAGGCGTAAGTTTCATGGTATTTATCTGCTCGCGAAGGATCCCCGGGACATCCCATTTTACCTCCCTTTCGGGAGACCCGGAAAGGAACGCGCCGTTGAAAACGCTTTCGTCCTCGGGCCCGCAAGACCGCGGGTCAAGGTCCACATCGCTCAAGAACCGGCTTATCGTATCTTTATCCTCCGGCGCGGCCGTATATATAAGATCGGCCTTTGCCCTTGTCGTCGCGACGTAAAAAAGACGAAGTTCATCATAGAAGTTCAAAAGCTTTAATTTCTTTTTCTCGTCAACCCTCTCCTTGCTCTTATAGATATCGGGTGGCAGTGGCACCACATCGGATTTACTCCTCACCGGCCAGCTTTTCTGCTCCAGGCAAAAGGGGATAAAGACCGTGTTGAACTCCAGTCCCTTGGAGCTATGGGCGGTATACACCCTGACCCCATCCTGGTTCATCGTAGCAAGCTCACCCTCCAGCGGCATACCATGTGTTTCCCTGACCTCCAGCTCATCCATGAGCTCTTTAAGCCGTAATCCGGGTCGGGCAAGAGTAGACTGCTTTATCATGTTCACAAAGGCGACCAAAGCGCGGAGATCCCGTACTTTCCATACAGGTTTATCGTCAAATTCCTCGAGTATGAAACTATAAAGTCCCATATCGGATATATACCCAAGCAGCACATCATGCACCGGACGCGTCCCCGCATCCTGAAGAAGCCTTCTTATCGCCCACGCGACCTTATGAAGCTTGTTGGGGGACGAAAGCTCAAGCTGTTTTGAAACGGCCAGGGAAGCCGAATCCTTTTCTGTGGGCGGAACATCCTTCTCCCACAGAAAGGCCCCGAGGAACTCCTGGTACAGGTTATGCCGCTTGCGAACGTCCGGGTCCTTGCGGGCGGCCTGTATGGCAAGGTCATTGGCGTACCCGACGACCTTAAGTATGTCACTTTGGTCGGCTCGCGCATAATCCGAGAACAATATGCTGTACAGCACCCTGGACTTCTCTTCCATGTCCTTAGGGTCAACATGCGCTAAGGACAACACATCCAGCATCTGCCTGGGCCTCTTCTCGGACCTTATATCTTCCTTCCCGTTGGGATTGCCGTCCGAAGCATACGGTATGCCCGCTTTCAGAAAGGCCTCTATCACTTTCTGACGTTGCCGGCGCCGTCTCACCAGGACAGCGATATTGTTGAATGGTCGGGACCTCTCTTCCTCCGATAAGGACATGTCCTCCCGCATGAAAGCCGCACGGGCCTTTATCTCGGTGGTCAGATAGGCCAGTTCCTCCTCCTCGGTGGAGAACTTGATAAAATCCACCTTAGTATCGTCGCGCTCCACAGCCGGCACAAGGTCCTTTACCTCCACCCTTTCCTCTCCTGGAAGCTTGGAGATGACCCTGGCGGCATGCTCAAGTATCCGTGATGAAGACCGGTAATTCTTCCTGAGTGTCACGGTCCTAAGGAACGGGAACCTGTCAGCAAGAACACGGAAATTCGAAAGGGTGGCTCCTTGAAAACGATAGATAGACTGGTCATCATCGCCCACACAACAGACATTGGGCTTCCCCCGCCCCGCGATGGAGAACAAAAGCTCCAGCTGAGCCCCATTCGTATCCTGATACTCATCCACCATTATATACCGGTACTGCCCGGAAAATTGTTCCCTGAGCTCCCTCTCGTTCCTCAAGGCGTCCAGGGCTATAAGTATCATATCGTCATAATCCTTGCGACCACGCTCGTCGAAAAGCACCTGACTTTCTTCGTTCTTCAATCTCTCGTATTTATCATATATTATCGAAAGGGCGCGTAACCTGCTTATATGTTTTTCCTCCAGGTTCACACCATCCGGCTTGAGGTCGGATATATGCGCCATTATATCCGCGGGTAGGATCCCTTCATTCTTGAGTTCGCTTATGCGGCTCCCGATCTCTCCCGCGTGTATATACGGTGCCCCGAACGGCCTCAGGGCCTCCACCCCATCGCTGTTATCGAGTATATATTGTATGGCCCGAACCCGCTCTATGTCGCTTATATCTATCTTGTCTTTTACGTACTTTATGGCATGTTCTGATTCCAGCACTATGGAATTCGCGAAGCTATGGAAGGTCTCCACCTCGACATTATATCCTTCATGCCCGATTATCGACACGAGCCGGTCCCTCATGGCCCTGGCGGCGGCGTTCGTGAATGTCAGTATAAGGATGTTCTCCGGGTCGGCTTTCTGGTCCAGTATGATCTTGGACGCGCGCACGGAAAGAAGCTGGGTCTTCCCGGTACCCGGTCCGGCAAGGACAAGAAGTACGCCTTCGGTCGAATCAACGGCCTCTTTCTGCTCGTCGTTCAACCTGGCGTAATGCGCGTTGAAAATGTCTGTTACGTTGTTTGAAGGCATGTCGGGACTATAACAATGTGCTTTTTTAGCCGTTCGCCAGTTGAAAAACGCCGTTCAGGGCGAACAAATTAGGCATAAACCTGACTATCCCATTATCCGAAAGGAACACTTGTTTCTCTATTTTGATGTTCCTTTCCCGGCAGAACCGTATGAAATCCTTAATGCTAAGAAAATGAAGGTTAGGCGTATCGTGCCAGGAATACGGCAGCGAAGGAGTAACAGGCACATGCCCTCCAAAGAATATCTGCAACCTTGCCCTGTAATAACAGAAATTCGGGAACCCGATGATCACCCTTTTCCCTATGCGCAAGGCCTCGGAGATCGCCTCTTTGGGCCTATGGACCTGTTGCATGCTCTGGTTGAAGATAACATAATCGAACATCTTGTCCGGGTATTCCCTGAGGCCGGTATCAATATCACCGTGCGAAACGCTCAGGCCTTTTTCGACACACTTATATATCGCCTCTTCGCTTATTTCAACACCGCTGCCACGTACTCCCTTGCTCTCGACAAGGTATTCCAACAGGTCCCCGTCACCACAGCCCATATCCAGCACCATGGCCCCCGCCCCGATCATCTCGCCGATCACCTTGTGGTCGAGCCTTAGGTCTTCTTTTCTCTTGCTTATCATATCCTATTCCTTGACCTTCTTGAACGTGTTATCGAGAAAATGGCTTATCAGCTTGCTCTCCTCGTTGAATGTAAGCAGGAACGAATCGTGCCCATATTCGCTGGTCACCTCACAATATGTGACATCTATGCCGTTCATCTTGAGCGCACGGACTATCTCTTTGGATTGCACTGGCGGATATAACCAGTCTGAACTGAACGCTATGACCAGGAATCTCGACCCAACGCCCTTGAACGCCTGGGGCAGGGCTCCCCCCTTACCAAGGTCGAAATAATCCATGGCTTTCGTCAAATACAGATAACTATTAGCATCGAACCTTTTGACAAAACTGTCGCCACGGTACCTGAGATAGCCCTCTACCTCGAACTCGGTGGAGAACTCATACCCGAGCTCTCCCTTTTTCAGCATCCTGCCGAATTTCTTTTCCATGGAATCACAGCTCATATATGTTATATGCCCTACCATACGCGCCACCGCAAGCCCCGCCGACGGGTGCTCCCCCTGGTAATAATCCCCGCCTTTCCAGGCAGGATCGGACATGATGGCCTGCCGGCCGACCTCGTCAAAAGCGATCTGTTGGGCGGAATGTTTATAGGTCGTTGCTATCGGCATACATGAAACTACTCTCTCCGGATAGGATATAGCCCACTGCAAAGCCTGCATGCCCCCCATGGACCCTCCGCATACCGCCAAAAGCCTTTCTATCCCCAGATGGTCCACGAGCGTCCTCTGGGCGTTCACCATATCCTTCATAGATACGATGGGAAAGCTCAACCCGTATGGTTTCCCTGTCGCGGGATCTATGCTGTTAGGCCCACTGGACCCCTTACATCCCCCGATAACATTCGAGCATATTATGAAATATCTATCCGTATCGAACGCTTTACCTGGCCCGATCATCTCATCCCACCATCCGGGCTTCTTGTCTCCCTTATGGTATCCGGCCGCATGGGCGTCCCCCGAAAGCGCATGACATATCAGCACCGCGTTAGACCTGGAAGCGTTAAGCTTACCATAGGTCTCATACGCGATCTTCAGTTCTTTTAATTTTAACCCGCTTTCCAGACGAAAGGTCTCTTTATCGGGCAAATTGTAGTATACGGTCTCGACAGTACCTGATCCGTCGGCCCTTTTTTTTTCCGGCATATCGTCCTTTTTATCGTTGTGGCGGGACCCTTTAGTCCCGGCCTATACTCCGTCATTGAAAAGCCATGTGCTAAGATATCTCTCGCCCGTATCACAAAGTATGGTAACTATTGTCTTTCCTCTGTTCTCTTCGGTCGCCGCCAGTTTTACACTCGCGGCCACATTGGCCCCCGAGGATATCCCCACGAGAATGCCTTCCTCTTTCGCCAATCTGCGGGCATGATCACCGGCCTCCTCATCTTGAATCGTTATTATCTCATCTATCAATTCTTTTTTCAAGACCTTAGGCACGAACCCTGCTCCAATACCCTGTATCTTGTGCGGCCCCGGCATCCCTCCGGAAAGTACCGGCGATGTGGCAGGTTCTACCCCTATTATCCGTATAAGCGGGTTATTTTCCTTAAGCACGCTACCAATACCTGTTATTGTGCCTCCCGTACCTATCCCCGCGACCAGTATATCGACCTTGCCTTCGGTATCCTCCAGTATCTCCAGGGCCGTGGTCCTTCTGTGGGCTTCGGGATTAGCGGGGTTCTCGAACTGCTGCGGCATGAACGCGCCAGTAGTCTGGGAGACCAGTTCCTCCGCCCTTTCAACCGCCCCTTTCATGCCTTTTTCTCCCGGCGTAAGGATGACCTCGGCCCCGAATATGCGCAGGAGCGCCCGTCTTTCCGCGCTCATCGTATCAGGCATGGTCAATATGAGCTTATATCCCTTGGCGGCACACACGAAAGCCAGGGCAATACCCGTATTCCCACTTGTGGGTTCGATTATCACGGCGCCCTTCTTCAGCCTACCATCTTTTTCCGCCGCTTCTATCATGGCCAGCCCGATCCTGTCCTTTACGCTTCCCAGGGGGTTAAAGAACTCCGCCTTGGCCAGTATCTCCGCCGGGAGCCCGGCACATATCCTTTTGAGCCTTAGAAGCGGTGTTCTCCCTATCGTCCTGGTGATATCATCGTATATGTTCATTTGAACCTCCGTATACGTTGCCCGTTCATACCTTTTCAAGGGCCTGTTCCAGGTCCGCCACAAGGTCCGCGACATCCTCTATCCCTATGGATAATCTGATAAAATCATCGGACACACCCGCGGCTTTACGTTCCTGGTCGGTTAACTGCTGGTGAGTAGTGGACGCGGGATGTATCGCCAGGCTTTTAGCGTCACCTATATTGGCCAGATGGCTGAAAAGCCTGAGCGAATTGATGAACTTCTTTCCCGCCTCAAGTCCGCCTTTTATCCCGAAGCCCAGAAGCCCTGAATACCAACCGTTCCGGAAGTATTTACTGGCTACGGCATGCTGCGGATGGTCTTCCAGCCCGGGGTAATTCACCCATGTCACTTTCTCATGCCCTTTCAGGAATCGCGCTATCCCCATGGCGTTCTCGCTGTGTCTCGGCATCCTGAGATGCAATGTCTCCAACCCCTGCAGGAACAGGAAAGCGTTGAAAGGGCTCATACAAGCGCCTATATCCCGAAGAAGGCTTAATCTCGCTTTAATAGCGAACACGATATTCCCCATACCGGGGACATCCCCGAAAGCCTCGGTGAACTTTATACCGTGATAACTGGGATCGGGTTCGGTGAACTGCGGGAACTTCCCTCCGGTCCAATCGAACCTGCCGGCATCAACGATCGCGCCGCCTATGGATGTCCCGTGCCCTCCTATATACTTCGTTGTTGAGTGTACGATTATATCCGCGCCATGCTCTATCGGATTGACCAGGAAAGGTGTACCGACAGTGTTATCGATGATAAGGGGGATACCGTTAGAATGGGCTATATCGGCGACCTTCCTTATGTCGAGCGCGTCAAGCCTGGGGTTCCCAAGCGTTTCGGAATACAGGGCCTTCGTACGCGATGTTATGGCTTTCCTGAAGTTCTCGGGATCCGTCGGGTCTACGAACTTGAATTTTATACCCAACTTCTGCAATGTATAATGGAACAACGTATATGTGCCTCCGTAAAGACTGCTGGAGGAGACCACTTCATCCCCCTCGGAAGCCAGGTTCAAAATACTTATCGTTATTGCGGATTGTCCGGATGCGGTAGCCAGACCAGCTACTCCTCCTTCAAGAGCCGCCAGCCGTTTCTCCAGCGCGTCGACCGTTGGGTTCATGATACGGGAATATATGTTCCCGAACTGTTTAAGTTCGAAGAGCTCAGCCGCGTGCGTAGTATCCTTGAAAACATAAGAAGCCGTCTGGTATAACGGCACGGCCCTGGCCCCGGTCACGGGATCGGGTTCATATCCCGCGTGTATACCTAAAGTACCTTTTCCCTTTTTGATATCTACCATGATCCCCTCCTGTACTGTTATCCTTTCATATTATATATGTCAAACCGTTCTCCGTCGCCCTGGCTTTCATCCCGGCCACCAGATCCTTTATCAGCTTGCGCGAAAGCAATTCCTTAAGTTCACCCTCAACCGCGCCAAGGATATCGACCATCACGTTGTCTATGATATTCCTGCCGGGTTCCGCAAGGGCCGGCAATATCCTTATCTCTTTTCCCGTCAAACTTAATACATCCATGATCGACATATTTGATACGTCCTTGATCAGCCGGTATCCCCCTCCCGGACCCCTCTTACTGCCAAGGATGCCTTTATTCTTCAACGCCAACAGCACCTGCTCAAGCACCTTTATGGATATGCCCGTTCTCCTGGCTACTTCTTTTATGGAAAAATCCTTCTGCCCGCTGAAAGCGAACAGCGTGATGATCTTCAAAAAATAATATACTTTTTTTTCGAGCATAATAATTCTCCTATTTCCATATAGACATTTAGAGAATACCATGTTTCCGATCTTCTGTCAACAAAAAAACGGCCCGGCATTCAACCGGGCCGCAAAAAACCATGTCATCGAACAGCCTATTCAGGGAACCAGTATTTTTCGTCATTGACCCGATCTTCCCTTATGGGAAGTATCCTGGAATTCCTGCCGAAAATATACCCCGTACCATAAAAGTCCCTGAACTTGTAGAGCAGTTCCTTCCACATATAATAGGTCAATATTTCCCAGAAAGGCGGTGTTACTTTACGCACTTCATACGTAACATAGTCATTATTGACCATTACCCTCACATAATGCAGATAGCCTCCGTCAGACTCCGGGATCTCTATTAGCATGCCCCCGCCCCCAGAAACGATATAATCCACACCATCGAACTCCGCGTGCTTGAACATATGCTTATGTCCGGAAAAGACCATATCGACCCCGTAAGCCGCGCATAATTTCCTGAACCGATACGCCCAGGGAGAATTGTC
This sequence comes from Candidatus Omnitrophota bacterium, assembly GCA_028715965.1. Taxonomy (NCBI): domain Bacteria; kingdom Pseudomonadati; phylum Candidatus Omnitrophota; species Candidatus Omnitrophota bacterium. The sequence continues at coordinate 29,393 of JAQUQS010000005.1, forward strand.
CTCATTATACCATTCCTGCTGGTAAGGATCGAACGGCGGCTTATGTAATGTTACAAAAATATGGTCGTACGACTGTCCCTTCTTCAGTTCTTCCTCGAACCATTCGAACCGTTCCTCGGCAGGGTCTCCCCGACTGTTATTGAGGAGGATAAAATAAGAGTTCCTGTTGACAAAAGAAACATCAGCTTCGCCGCAATACTCCCTGAATAGTTTTTCATCGTCATGGTTGCCTATAGCCGATATAACAGGGTATTTGATGAGCGCCTGCATCTTCTTGTAGGCCTTAAAATGCCTCTCATTACCATCGAGGCTCACGTCCCCGGCATCAAGCACGAAATCGATAGGCACCTTCCGGAACCTGTCCTCCCGGTTCATCTGCCATATAAGCTTGAGCGTGGCCGAATCGTTGAACACCATGCCGTTATGGTTATCACCAAGAACAATGAAGGAAAAATACACGCCCTTGTTCCCTCCGAGTTCCCGTATGGCGGCCTGGTTGTTCTCTTCAGCCGGGGCGCCCTTGACGAACAGGAACGATATCATGGGTAGAAATGAGTACACGACAAGGGCCAACACCACGTAAACTATTATACGGACCATGTTAACGCGCCCCGTTTTCATACCAGTATCACTTATCCTTCCTGAGGTCCATAAGTTCTTCCCGCGGCACGCAAAACATCCTGCCTCCCAGATGATGCAGGGTAGACCCCGCGGATCCGGAGAACCTCCAATGCCCGTCGAATAGATCAGGACACGCGGCGGCATACAATACTTTCCCTATGATAATGTCATATGTGGCCCTGGTATGCTCGTCACGCACAAGAGAGCACTCAAGCCTCCCCAGGGCTCCCTCTACATACGGGGACGTGACCTTGCTTGCCTCGGACAAGCTCACGCCCGCTATCTTCGTCTTGTCGGTATCCTTCGCCGAGCAGGAACCACATTCCACCACGATCCCAGCCATATCCGGGGACGGTATGTTTATCACGAAATCACCGTTCTCAAGTATACATTTATGTATATAATGTCCCTCGCCCACCGTAAGCGCCACCATGGGCGGGTCCTTTGATATAGGCATATGCCACGCGACGGGAGTTATCCCCACATGGCCATCATTCACCGATGAGACCAGCACCACAGGCCCGTGATTAACAAGCCTCGTCGCCTGCGGTAAGGGTACTTCTTTCATCCTCATCTCGTTATCTCCACTATCTCGTATTCAATAACACCAGCAGGGACCTTCACCTGCACCACACCCCCGACCTTATGCCCAAGAAGCGCCTTCCCCACAGGAGAGGATATGGATATTTTATTCTCATCGAAATCTGACTCTTCTTCGGATACCAGCATATAGGTGTATTCATCCCCGCTCTTAAGGTCCCTGACCTTTACCGTGGCCCCTATAAGCGCCTCATCCCTGGCCATATTACTATCGTCGATTATTTCCGCGTGTATGAGCGTGTCTTCCAGCTCAGCTACTTTTTTTTCATTCATGGCCTGTGCCTCTTTCGCGGCATCATATTCAGCATTTTCGCTCAGATCACCATGGGAACGGGCTTCCGCAAGGTCTCTGGCTATCTGCCTCCGCCTCTCCCCCTTAAGATATTCAAGCTCCCTGCAGAGCCTGTCCCTTCCGTCCCTCGTAAGCCTTACACGATCCAACCCCATTACTCCTCCTCATTCTGCTTTTTTTCGGCATCCCATCCGGATAGCAGCCCTTCCTCGTCAATGTACAGGTAGATCTTGTCACCCTTGAAATAATCATCTTCGGAAGGCTTATACACCCACTTATCCGGGCCGGTCCCCCTGCCCTCAAGCACTATGACCGGCAAGCCATACTCACGCGAGATGTCCTCGCCTTTCTCTCCTGTCTTCAACTCCCCCGACATTATGGCCTTGTTTATGCGTTCAAAGCTTTTCGTTTCCTCTTTCAGCTCTTTCGCGAGCTCCGCGTTGCTTTGCGCGACCTTGATAAGCGTATCCAACCCGCCTTTGACCTTAACATACCTGATCTTTTCCGTTCGCTCCTTTTTCTTCGTCCTGTCCCGGACCTTGCGTTCCCTTGGCCCGCCATCAAGGTCCAGCCCGAACGCCATGGACGCGCACAGGAAGATCGAACACATCCCCACAACGATATGCATGACTTTACTTTTCATACTGTTCCACCATCTTATCCCGTCAACCCGCCCCCGAACACGCCCGGGTCAATCCTTGTCCTCTCCCTTACCCTTTTTCCGGGACTCCAGTAGCGCTTTCTCGAGTATGGTCCTCAGGTTATTGAGTTCGGCCCTCGAAAGGAGGAAATGCGACCGGACCTTTTTCTCGACCGCCTGTATCTCGAAAATGTCGTTCTCACGTATGTATCTGATGTTGATCCTCATCGAACCACTCATCCTTTGTTCTACTTATCTGCTCACAACAATTGGACCGCAAGGGATGCCAGAGAACTCCTCTCGCTTCTGGAGAACGTAACATGCCCGTACATGTTCTGTCCCTTCATCTTTTCAACACAGTAAGTAAGACCGTTGCTTGACGAATCAAGGTAAGGGCTGTCTATCTGGTAGGGATCCCCTGTAAGCACCATTTTCGTCCCCTCCCCGGCCCTGGAAAGTACGGTCTTGACCTCGTGCGGGGTCATGTTCTGTGCCTCATCGATTATGATGAACCTGTCCGGGATGCTTCTGCCACGCATGAACGTCATAGCTTCCAGTTCGATTATATCCTCTCTCATGTATTTCTCGACCTGCGCCTTGGTCTTGAGCTTATCCTCTTTATCCTTTTTCTCGGCGTTGCAGATATATTCCAGGTTGTCGAATATCGGGCCCATCCAGCTTTCCAGTTTTTCCTCTTTTGTTCCCGGTAGATATCCTATATCCCTGCCTAACGGCATTACGGGCCGCGAGACCAAAAGTCCCGCATATGACTTGTCCCTGACGACCTTCTGTAACCCGGCGGCTATGGCAAGCAGGGTTTTCCCCGTACCGGCCGGCCCGACAAGCGTGACAAGTTTTATGTCACTGTTAAGAAGGAGTTCAAGCGCCATGACCTGCTCCCTGTTCCGGGGACGTATGGACATAACGTTCATCTTGTTGAAAATCAGCGGCATGAGTATCCCGAACTCGCGTTTATAGCGGCCTATGGCCGTATGTTTCGGATCGTCCTTATCCACAAGAAGGGCGAACTCATTCTCCAGGAACTCATCTTCCGGCACCTTCAATTCCTTGTTCCGGAAAAAGGCGTCTATATCCTCGCGTGATACGTCAAAAGAATGCCACCCGCTGTACAACCTGTCCAGATCGACCTTTTCTTTCTCGAAATCTACGCTTTGCACTCCCAGCGCATCGGCTTTTATCCTCGCATTGATATCCTTGGAAACAAAAATAACGTTCTCGCCTTTTTGTTTTTCGGCATATGCCGTGATGATTATCCTGTTATCCACGATATCCGTGGACAGCCCAAGTTTAATGGCATCTTCCCTGCCCTGGAACATAAGCACCTTGAGAAGCCCCCCGTTGCTGAGAGGGAATCCCTTCCCCGGCTCACCTTTTCTGCGAAAACCGTCGAGCATACGTATGGCGATCCTGGCGTTCCGGCCCTTTTCATCATGGCTGCTCTTGAACGTATCCAGCTCCTCCAGCACTTCTATCGGTAGAACGACCGTATTGTCAGCGAAAGAAACAAGAGAACTAGGGTTATGAAGTATGACATTGGTATCAAGGACAAAAGTTTTTTTCAAGATGTATCCTTCCTTTCTGGTTTATTACGCGTCCGTCCGGACCTTACGATCAACGTACTTTCTGGACAAGCTCAGCGACCCTCCTGCCTAACTCGCGGCACTGTTCCTCGGCCCGCTTGTCCGGCCTGCCTATTGCCACCGTACCGTAATGACCGCCTTTTTCCATACCCTGCACGACCATGCCATGTATGAGCATCGCCGATAGGATGCTCAATATGGTGGTCTCGTTACCGCCCCCTATGTTGGCGGATGAAGAGAACGCCGCCCCCGCTCTTCCGACGAGCCTGCCATGGAGCACAACGGAATCGTCCAGTAGTTTCTTGATCTGATATGCCATGGTCCCGTAATATGTCGGGGAGCCTATTATCATACCATCAAAAGCCTCAAGCTCTTCCACCCGGAAGTCTTCCACCGAACGGACATCCACATCAGTGCCGGGGACATCCTTCGCTCCTTCAGAGACATATTCCGCCATTCGCTTCGTATTACCTGTACCGGAAAAATAAAGCACGATGATCTTTTTCATTGATCCTCCTCGTTTATTATTATAACTTTAAAATAATAATAATCAAATATATTAACGTCCGCCCTGATGCCCCGGCCGGAACCGCATGATCGCTGCCCATGCTCCCATTATCTTTCCTGTGACACTATGTTTATGTAAGCGTCAAAATCCATATGCCCTTTTATCTGCTTCTCGATGTAAGAGATGCGTTCCGAGTAATATGGATGGGTCCTATATGACGAATATTTCCGGCGTGGGCCTTTTTTACGTAGTTCCTGCATCTTTTTGAGCGCGTTCACCGCCTCTTCCGGGTCAAACCCGGATGCTTTCATGTATTTTACGGCCAGGAGGTCGGCCTGTTCCTCATCACTCCTGGAATACTCGGACATAAGCTGTCCTAAAGCCCTGTTGGCCTTCTGGAAATCTCCGGTCTCCTTGTTCATGTTCATACCCAGGAGCATCAAAAGGGTCGCGCCTATATCGCCCTGGAAACGCTTTATCGCGTGTTTGGCCTCAATATGGCCCATCTCATGGGCAAGCACGGACGCGATCTGTCCCTCATCCTCAAGAGCGTTCACCAGGTCGTCAAATATGTACACATATCCGCCCGGCGCGGCGAAAGCGTTATAAAAACGGTCTTTATCATGATTCAGGACCGTGAACGTATATATGATCTCTTTCCTGTCCGAAACTTCCGCCAGTTCCTCCCCGATGCCCTTCACCTTTTCCTCAAGCAAGGGATCTACAGGCATATCAAAATGTTTCAGCACTCGTCCGTGGAAACGCTTACCCATGGCCCTCTCTTTTTCCGGGGATATGAATATCACCTCCCTTTCATCCGTCGCCGGGTTCACTGTGGTGAACCCGGTCAAAAGGGGCAAAAGGACCGATAGCGTCAAGGCGAACGCGCCGACGTTCACAGGAAAACGACCCTCCCTCCGTACTTTATCCCGGGACATCATCAAGATCATCCTGCCCGCCCATTGGCGTTATGTAATCGAGTTTTATCCTGGAAAGCGCGTTCAATATATTGCTTTTAACATCCTGCTTCGGGCCTGACCTGTGCAGCTCGCTCAATATATTCTTTACGAGCTTTCTTTTTGAATCCCTGTTCCTGGCGCACTTCGACGAAATGACCGGAAGGGCGTTATCTCGGGCATACACCGCGAGCTCTTTTTCCTCCAGCAATATCAATGGCCTTATGATCGTTATCCGCCCATCAAAGAGTTCCTGTACCGGATTGATGCTGGATATCTCTCCGTTAAAGAACAGGTTCATCAATATGGTCTCGACAACATCATCTTTATGATGCCCTAAGGCCACTTTTTTAAACCCGATCTCTTCAGCTGTCTGGAATATCGCCTTCCGCCTGTTCCAGGCGCACCAGAAACAATCTTCGCGCTTTAATTTATTGTTTTCGGCTATCTTGATGCGTTTTATCACATATTCACACCCCAAGGACGTGAAGAACTTCTTAAGCTCATCCTCCTTGCCCTCCGGGTCCGGGTCATAATCCGTCAAGACATGGATAGCCTTGACCTCATAATCGATAGGGACCCACTTTTTCCTCATTTGCAAGATCCTCAAAAGCGACGAGCTGTCCTTCCCGCCGGATACCGCAACGAGTATCTTGTCCCCATCCCCTATCATATTGTATCGCGTTATCGCTTTACCCGCTCTTTTTTCCGTAAAATATCCTCGTCTGGGGCACATGCCTTTATCTCCGTATGTTATTTGTTGCTACATCCTCTACACTTACAAGCGAGGCGGTGACCTTGCCGAAAGGGATCTTGACGATCCCGTACAAGGGATATCGCCTGCTATCGGCGCTTACATACCCCCATGCCCGGCCCTTTTCATATCGTTTGCCGTCAAGTTCGACATATGGGCGTATCCGGAAAGCCGGTACCGCTTCCCCGTGAGGCAAAGTGACCACCTCTATCTTCTCGACCTCTGCCAATACATCATAGTTCTTCTCGTTCAGGTTCAGGGAAAAGGACACCTTTTCCCCCGCTTGAACGGGTCTTGTCATGAAATAACAGATCAGGCTGAGCGGATCCTGCACTTTTTCCCTTATCGGGCATTCCTTTACGGACCCATCCGTCAAGTTAGTGTATACCGCCGTCAAGGCCTTCATATCATACTCTACGATCACATGCTTTCGATAGCTGCCTTCTTTACGGTCCGCTTCGTATCTCGCGCTGATGAAGTCGGTCTTGTCCACATACGATATATAGACATCTTCGACCCTGTATATCTTCGACAAGAACTCATTGGACTCCGTAACGAGCTTTATCACCAGCACTTCACGGTCCATATAGGTCATGACCCCTTCCGTCCAGGCCATGACCCTGCCTACAGGTATCCCGTTCCAGGCCACAAGATAAGTGAACTTCTTGTCGACGGGGAAAGGGGTCTCAACGCTGATATCTGAAAACGCCTGTTTCTCGGAGATCCCTTTGTGCCTGTTGATACCGCTTATACCACCGGTACTCACACAGCCCGCCAACAAGGCGACCACGAGCATATAAGTTATCAGTTGAAATCTTCTCATATTATGCTATATATTATAGTAGAAGGAACACCATATGCCAATCCATATGGCAGTTAAACAATGGATCCGCTGATAAACAGTATCACCAACAGAAGAAGTGTACGCGAGTTCAACGGCGACCCGGTAGAGCGGCATAAGCTACTACTTTGCGCGGAAGCCGGCCGGATCGCCCCCTCCGCCTGCAATTCCCAACCATGGAAGTTCGTCATAGTCGACGACCCGGCAAAAAAGAGCTCATTGGCCCGCGTGGCCTTTGCCGGCGCGTACGGAATGAACTCTTTCGCCGCCAGGGCCGGAGCTTTTATCGTGATCGTATCCGAACCCCTTAAGATGGCCGCGAGTATAGGGCAATTGTTCAGGGGAACAGATTTCAGGCTTATGGACACCGGCATAGCCTGTGCCCACATAACGCTACAGGCCACGGAACTCGGGATAGATTCCTGCATATTGGGATGGTTCGACGAAAAAAAGACAAAAAAGATATTGCACATTCCCCCCACACGGAACGTACCCCTCATGATCGCGCTTGGATACGGAGTGACGGGACCGCGAGGCGAAAGATCCCTCAAGCCGAGGGAAGATACTATGTCCCTCAATACATATAAATAAAAAAGCCCTGTTCTTTACGAACAGGGCTTTTTTACAACGAACATCAATCCTTATCCGTAGGATACCAGAACGTGGCTATCTGCCACACTCCTCCGACGAACCTGGCTATTCCCCGTCCCACATCGTCGTTGGTCTTAGCGGTGCATTCGGGGTATGCCGGAGACCCCTTTGAATTAGTCTCGTTTATGTTGTTCGGAACTTCCACGTCACCGTAAACGATATCATCGAGACCTTTTCCCAGGTTCTTCAAGGGCTGGTTCGTCGAAGCCTGCGCACACGCGCACGCACCGAATATCATCGCCAGCACTATCACCGGTATCAGCAGTTTTTTACACATACTTCCCCCCTTTGTACGTTTGGCTGAAGTATATCCCATAGAAAAAACATTGTCAAGGCTCCCAGCCCCGTTGCTCATATTCTCTGGCTTATATCACACCCGCGAAAGCCAGAGCGGCAATGGTCTTGGCGTCACTTATCTTGCCGTTGCGGAACATATCCTTGACCCTGGACACAGGTAATTCCACTACCCTTATTAATTCGTCCCGGTCCTTCTCGACCTTCACCCTTGAAACACACCTGGCTTTATACACATGTATCTTTTCATCGGTAAAGCCGGGCGTAGTGTATATATATCCTATCTTCCGCAGGTCTTTTACCTCATAGCCGGTCTCCTCTGCGGCTTCCCTCATAGCACACACCCTTGGGGTCTCACCCGGGTCTATTTTCCCCGCCGGCAATTCCCATATGAACTTGTCGATAACACCTCGATACTGGCGGATAAAAACTATTTTCCCGTTACGGTATGGTAATACTATTGCGGCACCAGGATGCCCAACCTCCTCGAGCTCAACGGTAACCCCGTTAGGCATCCTGCGTTTTGTTCTATATACTTTCAATATCTTACCTGAATACATCTTTTCCCTGGATATAAGCATTTATCCTCACTTTCTTAAGGGTTTTGGCATGTACCGGAAAGGGGCCATGAACATATTATACACAAGGAGATAAAAGAAAAAAGGGGTGAGCCTAAAAAAGCCCACCCCTTCCAAGAATATCCTTTATCTATCAATTTTTGATGAAATCCAATATCGCTTCGTCCTTTTTCTTTTCCCATTCTTTCCTGAAATCGGACCTGTGCTTTGTTTTCAGCTCAGGCATCATCGTGTAAGAATCGCTCAGCCTCAGCTGTTTTGTCCCGGTTCCCGCGTTATCCTGAAGCTGCGGCGCTCCTATGAACATAAAACCGACGACCATGACCGTCAATACGGAGGCAAGCGTATATTTTCTCAGGCGATGCCTGTATAGCGGCGCGGAACCACATTTCATCGTCACCCCACCATCAACCTCGCCACGCAGATAATCCCCAGCAAGATTTATCGCCTCGTCTTTGCTGGAAGCGTCGCATACTATTTCTATCAACGTCCTGTATCTCATGCGTCCTCCATATTATATGTCACTATTTGTAAATTAACATGTATATATTTATTTCAAGTCTACACCTCTGGGCAGAAATTGTCAACTAGCTTTTTTATATATTACAGCATTTAGCCTGTTTTTACCAGATCCTTGATCAATAAGACTATTGAAGGATAAAAAAATATTTTAACTTTTTTTTGTTACAACTATGGGCATACCATATAATTGTCGGACAGATCAAGAGCGAGGAAACTATAGACACTTTATGCTCTAATAGAGGATAAGACTTCTCTCATTTCAGCGTAAATGCCAGTGTTCGCCGCGAGTATCTCTTTATCATAAATATCAAAATCCTTGCCATCCAATGTTGAGACCAACCCTCCTGCTTCCCTTACGATAAGCTGTCCGGCGGCCGTATCCCACGGCGATAGGTTGAACTCCCAGTACCCGTCGAACCTTCCGCATGCCACATAACACAGGTCAAGCGCCGCAGAACCGGCTCTTCTGACCGCCTGCGCTTTTTTTAGCATAATGTCGAAATATTTGACGTTCGAAGACTTTTCCGACAGGTCATACGCGAACCCTGTTGCCATAAGCGCGTCCGTCATGCGGGAAATATGTGAAACTCCTATCTTTTTACCGTTAAGGAACGCCCCGCCCTTATCCAGCGCGGTGAATAACTCTTTCCGGCACGGATCATACACCGCTCCGACTTTTACGCTTTTCCCGTATATTACCCCGATGGAAACACAGAAGAACGGGAACCCATGAGCATAGTTCGTGGTCCCGTCTATAGGATCTATGACCCACTTGAAAGAGGACCCATCCGCCCCTACTTCTCCACCCTCTTCTGCCAATATCGAGTGCTCGGGATGCCTCTGCCTGATCATATCCGTTATCATCTTTTCAGAAGCCCTGTCAACATCCGTAACAAGGTTATTGAACGCGCCCTTATGCGATATCTGCTTATTTGTATCGACCCTTTCAAATATCATTCGCCCGGCTTCGGTCGCGGCCATTACGGCCGTTTCCAGTATATTCTTGTATTCTCCGTCCATTTAGCTCCTTTTGCCCCCGCGTCCATGGCCTAGCGGACAACCATCACACCGTGGGTTCGTCCTGCAAAATATTTTCGCTGTCTCCACGATAAGGGCATGATACTGGTTGAACCGGCGTACTCGGCCTTCCAGGGCCCTCATAACAACAACCTGTATTGTATCATATGTGTCCCTTTCGTCAACAATACCGTGCCGGGTAAATATCCTCCGAGTATACGCGTCAACCACGAAGATCGGCTTGTTCAACGCGTATAGCAATATCGAGTCAGCCGTCTCCGGGCCGATACCCTTGATCGCGAGAAGCTTCTCGCGCAGTCCCTTTAAAGGCTTCCTCCGGAGCTTTCCGATATCCCCCCCGCACTCCTCCCGCAGAAAGGCACACAGGCTCTTTAGCCTTTCCGCCTTAACACGAAAGAACCCCGAACATTGTATGGCCTTTTCGAGCTTACGTCTGTCCACGTTAAGTACTGCCATCGGATCCATCAACTTTTCTTTCTTCAGCCTAGATATGGCCCTTTCAACGTTCCTCCATGATGTGTTCTGGGTAAGCACCGCGCCGACCATGACCTCAAAACTGGTTTCCGCTGGCCACCACCCAAGGTCCCCGAAATGATCATCCATACGCTCGTACATGGCCCTTATCTGCCGGGGATCATCCTTCATTTGGACAGCTCCGGCATATCCCCGGACAACGATATCGCGTACTTCCGCGCGTTCTCTATACGCTCCGATATCGGAGGATGGTTATAAAATACGGCCTTTTGCAGCCGGGAAGGATCTGTTACGGAAAGATTGATCTCCGCGAGCTTTTCCATCATACCGATGAACGCTTCCGGATCACGCGTGATCCGGAGAGAAATATCATCCGCCTCTTTCTCGAGAGCGCATGAGAACAGGTTATATAGCGGCATTACGAGAAATCCGGCCACACTGGAAATGATGTATAAGAAAGGCAAGAGCCGCATGTCATATGCGGCACTGACCCCGGCAAGCTTAGTAATATAGGGAAAAATCACGGATAGCGCCCCGAAAGCCGCGAGGGTAAGTCCTCCCGAGAACGCTATAAGCTTCCATATATGGCCACGCATATGGTGCCCGAACTCATGGGCGACGACCGCCAGGACCTCCTCCCGGCCAAGATCATTTACGAGATTATCCGCCAGTATGACACGCCGGGTCGTGCCGATCCCCACAAGCGCCGCGTTCACCTTTACGGTCTTCCTGCTAAGATCGATCTTTGACACCGCGACCGTGCCTACTCCGGCCCTGAGGGCCATGGACTTGATCTCTCTCTCCAGAATAGGGTCGTCCAGCGGAACATATTTGAAGAATATAGGTATTACATATACAGGGAATATCCCGGCCATCAGTACGGAGAACCCCACCCACGATCCGGCAGATATGAGCCACCAGGCTCGGGGAAAACACCTCAAAACATAAAAAAATACCGTGGCACACCCTACAGACAGGAACAAGGACAACAAGGATGAACTTGCCTCATCCTTCATCCAGCCCAGGTATCCCTCACGGGAAAGCCCGAACCTGTGTTCCACCCGGAACGAGGAATAATAACGTATGGGAAGCTTTCCCATACGAACGAACAGAAAGAATATGAAGGAGAACACCAGATAAGAAAAAACCATTCCGGAACGGCCTGCCGTGATGACCCTACCCACCCGTTCCGCCAGAAAAATATGGAAGCAAAGAGCCAGTACCACCGAGGCAGCCAGGTCCACAAAGAACATTTTCGTCCGCACCGCGAAATACGCCCTGGCTTTTCCCTTGTCCATCTCTCCCGCCATTGTCCTCAATAAAAACCCAAGCCTTCAGGCTCCGATACCACGCCTCAAAGTATCACTTCTTTTTTTTCGGCCTGTTGATAGCGTCTATCCGCCTTTTAACCTTGTCTCCGTCATCGGCCAGTTTGGTAAGCCTTGTCTTGAACGGTTCCAGCCCGTCTATCTGCATTTCGCCACTGGATATCTTGCCAGCGACATATTTACCCAGCTCATGGTAAAGTTTCTCTTTTTCCAGGTTCTTCATCTGTAGCTCGATATGAGCCTGGGCCACTTTGTACATCTTTACCATATCCTTCTCAGCGGCTTTCATAGCCTTTGAAAGCTGGTTCCCGGTCTTCTGCATTACCGGTTGATACTTTTTGATCAGCTCGTTAACCTCATCCTTTTTCATCCCTGTCTCCTTTTTTGAGATATTTTACATCGCGTCGACCGGCCCCTACACCATCAAAAGAACTCTTCTTTACTGAAACGTACTTTACATATCTTCCTCTTCGAGGTCTCCACAAAAGAGACAAAATGTTCTATCTCAGGGGAATGCGACCCGCTCTTTATCCGGGCCAGGGCATCGTCCACTGACAGCCCCGAGAGAAACATGGCCTTATAGGCTTCCTTGACCTCCCGTATCACGTCAGCCGTGAATCCGGCCCTCCGGAGCCCCACAAGATTTATCCCGCGTATGACCGAGGGACCTCTGACCAGAAGATATGGAGGAACATCTTTATTAACCCCGGTAAAACCGCCTATCATGGCGTATCTACCCACACGACAGAACTGGTGGAATACCACGTTCCCAGAAATGAACGCCCCCTTTTCCACCTTCACATGGCCCGCCAATAACGCTCCATTAGCTATTATGACATTGTCCTCTATTTCGCAATTATGGCCAAGATGCGACTGGACCATCAGCATATTATCGTCACCGACCACGGTAGCCGAGCCTTCGGCCGTGCCTCTATGTATGGTCACGTATTCCCTTATGACATTGTTCTTTCCTATCCGCGTAAATGTCGGACCGCCTTTATAGGCATGGTCCTGCGGGTCATTGCCTATCACGGCACCGGTATAAATAACGGTGTTCTCCCCGATCTCGGTACCTCCGCATATATAAGCGTTAGCCATGATACGCACCCCGGAGGCGATCTTTACACCCGCTTCTATGATCACTCCCGGACCTATTTCCACCGTGTCGGCTATTTCCGCGTCACGCGATATCATCGCCGTGCCATGAGCTTTCATTTACCTGTCCTCTTTTCTTTTATCAAGTTTAGCAACAAGGTCATTTATGACATCCGCTACGGGCTTAAGGTCGTGGTCTTCGCTTATTTCCAGCCTTATGGAATAATCCCCTTCATCTATCCTCCGGATATCATATTCCAGTCTTTCCAGGGGCGCTATAAAACGATATGACAGTACGGACGCCCATGTCAAGAGAAGCGCGAACACACCGGGAAGCCCTATAAGCAGCATCGCGTTTATCCTGGTTATCACAGGTATCAGGTCCCTTGCCACGACATCCGGCAAAAGTATCTGGTCCGCCAGGAGCGTGAATATAAGATAATACAGGCATCCTCCCACGAGCACGGTCGGTACCACCATGGATAAAGCCAGTATAATAAGATATCTGGACTGTAGTGACCTGTTCAGGTATTTTTTCCGCGGCTTATTTTTATCGCTCATTTTCCCCAACCTCCGGTTCTTCTTGAACGGCAATGGCTGCCTCTCCGGCGTCCGACGCCGATAGAGGCTTCTGGTCCATATATCCGAAAGTCACGTTATCGTAATATGCCTGCGCTATAGTACCGGTGCTATCCGCATCCGTCATGAAAGCTATCGCCAGCACATCATATTTAAGTTCGCGACCAAAAAGCTCCCTGTAATCCGCCGCTATATCCCTGAATTCGCGTTTCCACTCCCCGGCGGCACCGGACTCAAGCACCTTTATCATGACGTTCTTCGTATAAGGGCTCGCCGTCACCGTACCGGCCGGGATATGTTCGGTCCAGACATACTGTATGGCTTTAGTGTTAAGGAAAAACCCGGCGTGGAACACCACGTACATCTGCGCGGCAAAATCGAACTCTTTTTTCTTGCCCAGCGTTTCGTCCTCTTTGCGCCCGGGGAATTCGCCGATCTTCCAGTCCCAGGAAACGAACGGCCTCCTCTCGCGGTCCAGGCTGTATCTCAGTATAATGGCTGACGCTCCACCCTGGCTTTCAGCCTTCACCATGCTGCCAGTGGTCTCCGCCGGGAATATTGAATAATCCGTACTTTTTGGCGCCAGGGCCTGCTGCTCCCATTCGTCCAGCCCCGAAGAAGAGTCAAAATCAAAGCTCCGTTCTATATCATACTCCTCCATGCCGGGCAAAGCCGGCAGTTCCTCCTTTTGGACGCGGATATGATGGAACAACGCCGCGATAACCGAGGAGACACGGTCTTTCAATGTGCCGGACAAGACGGCAAAGATAACGACCGCGACAAGAAATACGAGCAATAATATAGGTCTTTTTTTACGCATAAAACGTCGTGACTACACGATCATATGTTGATCTTTTCAGCCCACTCTCCCAGATAAGGTATTTTCCAGTCATTACCTAATAATACCTGTAAGATGCAGAAAAGGGACAGAAGACTGCAAAGTATCATCCCCAGAAGATTAACGAGCTGGCCCAACACCGGAAGTATCCCTATTATACCTAAGGCGATCTCCAGTATGAACAGGAGAAGCCCCTGCCTCGCGTGGAACCTTACCGGGTCCCCGGCTTTTTTCATGGCCACCAGGATGACCGGTACTATGCATAAGAACGAAATGTATGACAGGATAGAATACACGCTGTTCTGCGAGAACTGGACGGTACGGTCGTTATCTCCCATAGATCGCCTCCTTGTTTTAAACACCGCCGCGAAAAGGTCTTGCCCCTTTCGCTCGCGTAAATATATATAAGTTTAATATATTTTATTATGATACCGCCAAAAGTCAACGTTTTACTTCCGGCGCCAGAAAAGCATAGCGACAACAAGCGGATACTATCCCTGGAAAAGATTATAAAAATATGGGGACTGGTTTTCCGGAACCGTTCTCTCCCCGTTTAAACCTGTACCCTATTGGTCGAGAAATACTCCATAAAATAAAAGACCCGGTCCACCTAAGTGGACCGGGTCTTTTGTGTAACTTGTGTTTACTTAGAAGCTGAGTTTTACTGTGCCGACGAGATCGGTAGCGATGTCATCGTTACCATCGACAAAGTGGGAACCCGGGAAGAACCATCCGGCCAGAAGACCGAATGTCACGTCTTCCGTGTAATCCCATGTCAACTGCAGGTCAAGTTCGTCACCTATGTTCTTTTTGGTGTTCGAAGCCGAAAGATCCTCAACAAGCCAGAAATGTCCATAAGTAGCGTTGAACATAAGGCTGTCGGTCGGCTGCAAAGAACCTCTTAAGAGCACCTGGTGCTGGTTGGTGTATGACGGGGTGCTTGACTGCGCCGTCGTGTAATATACGTTCTGGAATTCCCTTATGGCCGTATCGAACTTGCCTCTGAACATCGGGTCCCAGCCTTCGTAGTCGCCGCCTGTGTTCACACCTTCGTCGCCGATCTTTGACTGACCGGAATAGAAGATGTATTCAGCGCTAAGAACCGGCTTCCACGCGAACTGGTCCTGCCAGTAACGGCATTCGACCATAGCGTCGATCGCGAAAGCGCTTCTGTCCCTCTCGCTCACCTGGTTCGATATCATGTACTGACCGAACTGGTAAGCACCTTCAAGAGCGACTGTCCAGTCCTCTATCGGGTCCATGCTGCCACGGGCGCCTATAACATGAACGCTGTTATCAAGAGTACCGTTCACGCTTGTAAGAGCTGTGCCCTGACCGGCCGGACCGGGGTTCCTGGACTGCTTGAACCACCAGTAAGCTTCCGCTTCGGCGTTGTAAGAATCAAACACGTAACCTACGTTCACGCCCCACAGGTTGATGTCGTCATCGGCCTGTATCGCGTTCTCGGATATCGTCGCGAACACCGCGTCGATGGTCCAAGGATCGTAATCAAGAGTCGCCCTGATCGCGTCGAAAGATTCTATAGCTGTGTATTCCTGGGCGTATATCGCGCTATTCGGTACCTGCTGGTTGCGGCCGATTATGAAGCCCTTGCCGAACCAAAGGTCCTGACGACCTATCTTCAGCGTCAGCGGTGAATAAAGGAACTCTTTGAGTTCTATGTACGCAAGGTCGACCAGAACATCAAAGGAATGCGTGCCGCTCGGTGAATAAGAATTGACCGTGCCGTTCGCATCGATACGCCTGAGGTCCGCCGGACCGTCGTACTGGTCATCGCCCCATACTCTCTGGTTCACAAGGCGGATAACACCAGCTACGTTGTCCGTGAGGTCCGCGTCGAACTGTACTTCGGCGGTGCTCATAAGAGAGTTCGCCCAATCAGTCGTCGCGTCCACACCGGCTTCTGACGTATTGTTGTTAAGGTCGTAGTTGTCTCTCGCCAAAGCGCGCATGGTGATGTCGCCGCTTACTTTCACGCTCTGCGTTTCAGCATAGGCAGCCGCGGAGAACGCGAATACCAGCGCTATAACGCATAATACTTTAACTAATCTCATTTTACCTCCTTAAAGGTGAAATTTCGGATATTTCTTGAACTCTTGTATCAGTGAATAGATCTCTCTATTCTTTTCGTTTCTATGTTAGTATCGCCCTCAAGTTGACAGTTCCAGGCTTAATTTTCCCCGGTTTGATTTCTTCCCCCCTTTCTTTGCCAGAATCGAAACTGCCCAAGGCGGTACATGCGTCAATGATCCGTCACATGGATTTCACGGATATTTAACTTTCTATATTACGACATTTCTAACAAAGAACAATACCATATATGTAGGGAGTATAGCATGATTTCAGCCTAAGTCAAGATGTCAAAGGCCAAAATTCTATGTGTTAAGTTAATGTAAACTTATGTAGACTTTTCTCTTATGTACGCGCCTTTCGTACTAATTCTTCGGAATTACACAGTATCTCCCGGGTAACGGTGTCGTCACATCCTATCCCCTTCAGGATCGCGTCCCTCAACTCAATGGTCAAAAGATCCCCGGGAGCATGCGTATCAGTGTTAAGCACAAGTCCTGCGCCTACAGATCTGGCTATCTCCAGAACATACGCGTTGGTACCCGAATGCCCCTTACGTGCGGTTATTTCCAGCATCACTCCTTTATCCGACGCTGCCTGCGCGTCTTCAAGGGTTATTTTGCCTGGATGGGCCAATATATCCACCCCAGCGGAGATCGCGGCGGCGTTGGTACCCGGGATAACCGGCTCGACAGGCGACTCTCCATGGCCTACGACCATTCGCGCCCCTTTCTCCCTGGCATACCTTACCAGGTCCGCGAATACCTCTATTGGCACATGCGTTATCTCCACTCCGGGAATAACGGTGATATCCCAACACCGATTAAGGACCCCGGCCACCGCTACCACACCTTCCAACACGCGGTCGATATTGGAGTGGTCCACATGGTCGGTTATAGCAATAGCTGTATATCCGGCAACATGCGCCCTCCTGACCAGTTCACTGGGGATGAGCTCCCCATCGCTCAAAATAGTATGTGTATGCAGGTCTATCATTCCTTCCCCCTCCCGGATCGGTCAATACATCGTTCCTTACCTGAGCGCACATCATCAAGCCATTTGTTCAAAGCCATGGAAAACCTTGAAAGCGCCAGCTTTTCCGGCAATGAATATGACGACATCTTCTGGTTGAATATATCTTCCCGCATGCACATATCATCATGTATGACCTCGTCGGCATGTTTTACCGCAAGCAAGGTGTCGGACTCACCATCCCAGTTCTTGTTCACCGGGAACCCCGCTAACGCTAAAGGGCTATCCCATGTCGCGTCAACAAGCGCCCACCTCCCGTTTATCCGTGCCTTACATGCCAGGTGATATGTCACCGGCAGGTCGTCCGCCAGGCTTTTTACGCCGGAAGGCATTACCGCCTGGATATCCTTCCACTTGAAAGCATACGTGCAATATCTTACATCAACCCCCAACATACCGAACATGACCCCTAAAAGATAATGTTTGGGTACGCAAAACCCTTTATTCAACAACAGCATACCTTCCGGCCCTTTATGAGCGTCAAAAAATTCCGGGACTACACAGAAAGGGATATCTCTTATTGAAGTATATATATCTACAATATTATTCCCGGTTCTTCGACCGCTTGTCCATTCCCTGAATTTTGCCGAAATAATATCATTCATGTATTTTTTGCCTGAATATTGTGGAATTATCGTGTTTTTACTCCACTTTTACCCTTTATACAACATACGTTCTACAATGTTACTCCAAACATGTCCACCAGCTGACATAAGAAAGTAAACAATAATACCCACAAAAAGGAACATAGTAATAAATACAAGCACAACACGCGACAAAACTACCCGTGATCCGGCATTTTCAGGAGTATCCCCTTCCAACCGGCAGACCTCATCACATTTTTCTCCCCGTGACAGTTCATCTCCGCAAAAAAGGCACACGCCCCAGGTATCATCGTATTGAGTCATACATTTATCACATTTCATCCCCATACAGTTCCTCCCTCATTCCTTACACCGGACTGCGCCACAGGAACACCTTGTCTCCCGCCCGGACCGGGAACGGCATTTTGATCGCCACGGTGATACCTTTTTCCGCCAAAGATATTTTTTTATGTTCTATTTCCATTTCTTCCGCCGTGAAATAGAATGCCGGGGTCTTTTTCCCGCTTACAAGCAAAGTATCCCCGTTCCCTATGGGACATCCTTTTATCCTGACCTCGGCTACGCTTATCTTTTTGTAATATTTTACCACATCCCCCGCGAATATCTTCTCATAAATACGTTCTGAGAGAGCCCCTGAACTCTCGGGGATACCAAGATAGAAACCACTCGAGAACCCTCGATTGAAGGTGTTGTTCAATTCTCCCAGGAGCTCCCCTTTCATACCGCTATCCAGCCTGCCTTCGGAAAACGCGTCAAGCGCCTTCCTGTAAACAGAGGTGACCACCTTGACATATTCAGGAGGCCTTGCCCTTCCCTCGATCTTAAAAGCCTTTACGCCCGCCCTGATAAGCCTGTCCAGGAGGTCCAGCGCGCAGAGGTCCCTGGGACTGAGCACGTAGCCTTCCCCGAGCACATACTCACATTCTCCGGACATATCTTTTATCATGAATTCACGACGACACGGCTGCAGGCAATCCCCCCTGTTGGCGGACCTGCCGAACGCTTGATGTGAAAGATGACACCTGCCTGAAACACTTACACACATAGCTCCATGCACGAACGTTTCCACGGAACAATCTATATCGCGTTCCTTTAATGTCCTGATTATGCTCTTTATGTCCCTCAAACTGCATTCTCTCGCCAGGACAGCCCTTTTCACTCCCAACTTGGCGTATTTCGCCAGGGCTTCCGCGTTAGAAACACTTGCCTGTGTGGAAAGATGGACCGTAAGCCCCATCTCCTTAGCCAATGAGAGCGCCGCCATATCCCATAATATGACCGCATCCACACCCGCACTCCTGGCACGGGACAGGATCTTCCTTAATTTATCCAATTCGTTCTGATATATGATAACGTTGATCGCAAGATAGCCCTTCCTGCCGGCGGAATGGAGCGTGTCCATGACCGCGGGCAGTTCCAGCAGGTCGAAATTCGCCGACTGAAGCCGCATGTTGAGTCCTTTTACTCCGAAATACACCGCGTCCGCGCCGGACATGACAGCACTCGCCAACGAGCTCCAATCCCCTGCCGGGGATACAAGCTCAGGTATCTGTATTTTACGCGATCTTAAGGGGGTCATGAGAGATCATCGTTTCTTTCTCGTGTCTTCGCATTTTCTTTATCAGGGCTTCTCTTTTTTGGGCTTCGGACCTTGTTGAAGACGGTTCGACATATACCAGTTCCACCGGCAGCCGGCTCCTTGTATACCGTGCTCCAATTGTCGAAAGGTTATGTTCTTGTACGCGTCTGGCGGGATCCTTTGAAATGCCGGTATACAGCGTTCCATCGCCGCACTTGAGTATATATACATACCACATGTAGCGATTATACCAGAAAAAACAGCGCAAGTCGAATTCAGCGATACCGACGTATTTTGCCATATCCCCGGAACGCACCGGCAGATATATTATTCATTCACGCATAGAACGGTCTTTTCAACGCGCGTGATATCGTATCTCTCCCTGTCCCTGAACTCTTCCAGTTTGCCGAGATTCCAGGCGCCTGTGGGCCTGAAAAAACCGGTTATCCTGGCGAACACTTCTGTCTTGCAGTTCTTCTCGTCCATTTTATCTCCTTCCGGTTGTCATACTTGGATGCATTAATGATACATTATCGGTATCATTATGTCAAGGAGCACATGCTTTTTTACGACTCCCCTGAGACGCTCTGCCCTTTTCCGGCCATTTTGTTCACAAAAAAAGACTTCTGCCCGCATATCTCTTCGTTAGCATAAATACGGAACTCATATTTACCGGGATGCGCGAAACGTAATGCGGCAAGATTGAAAACGATATCATGTGTTTCCAGCGGGTTCTCGATCTTTATCGGGTCCGGGATACAGCCTTCCCCGACCACTTTACCCGACTCTAGGTCGACCAGTTCAAGCCTGAAGTCGTAAGGCCCCTTAGCATCAGTGAACTTGATGTATACCGCCAGGAATGGATGCACGCAGGGAAATTTATACGCGTTAATATTACCGAAGATGCCTATCAGGCTTTTTTTGTTGGTACCGGCCTCCGTGATCACCCTGTCACAAATAAGCATCGCGTTTATCAATGGGCGTGTAGCTTTTATCATCGTCCTCTCCGACTACCCGTAAAGATCATCTACCGGGTCACGACTCCGTTAAGTATGTTGAACCTGACCATCTTTTTCTTTTTTTCGACCGAAAGATCATATAGTTTTGCCTGTCTCGGGTCAAGCGGCCTCGCGCTGCCTTTAGCCACCATATACACGATCTCTGCCATATCGATAACCATGCCCTCGGCCTTCGCCCCCACTCCGGGCGTGAACTCTTTATAGGGGAGCTTGATCACTTCGCTGGCATGGGGCAAGAGCGTAAGGTAATTAAGCTGGTCGACCCTGTGGTCAAAATGTTCTTCATAATCTTCGCTGGGAATTATCACGGTATAAGGTATATTCTCCGTCCTGAGCACCTCGGCAAAGATCTGCGCGGCGCCCGCTGAAAGACACGCTACCCCCGCGGTCACACCATCCGCGCTTATCGCCTCACAGAACGAATCATAAAGCCACGCGCTTATATCCGCGCTTTCGGCCTCCCCGCCGTTGATCATTCCCGCTATCATCTGCGCTTCTCCGGGTCGATGGAAAGACCGGCCTAAGACTCGACCTTTCCATATGTGTAATTAAAAAGACGCAACCATTGTTCATCGTTCTGTTCCGTAAGACACACACCTATGTCAAAGCTCCCTCCCGCGACGAACTCCACACGAACAACGGTCCCGGAAGTTATTATAGGGGCATTGTATGGGGGCATCTCTTTTTCATAGAAAACAGGGCGGCATTCCCCTTCAGGAAAGTCTATCTCTATTTCCAGCATATCCCCGATCTCATATTTTCTTTCACTACGGAACAAGAGACCGTTTATGGATATATTCTCAGCGACCGCATCGATCTTCTCCCGGCTCTCTGAACTTGTCACAGTATGCCTGCGGCATTTTACGATAATACGCGATTCGATCCGAAGGTACTTGCGTTTTTCGGAACCGGTATCCCCGGACATCTCTCCTCCTTAGTCCTTTGGCAAAGACCTTACCCTCTCAGGCAAATATCATGCCCCGCCCACCCAGCTCTTGAACAGGGACATGAACGACGGCCCCGTAAGCCTGGCGTCGAAAAAAGCCTCTATACCCGCCTTTTTCCATTTAACACGTATCTCATCGATCACAACGGTATCATTGGTCTCGGTCCCCTTAACGTCCGAGTCACAGTAGATGAACACCTGAGGCGATCTATACCTTAATCCCGACAAAGCCTGGACGAACTGGTCCGGGTCCATGCTGATGAACGGCAAATGTACGACAATGACCTTGAACCTTGTCTTACTGCCCTTCTCCGACATTTCGGCCTCGTTCTTCACCATATGCACTTCATACCCGGCTTTTTCCAAAGACGGAGAGACCTTATCTATGACGAACCCGTTATCACTCACGATCATGGCCTTGTCCTGCAGAAGCTGTCCGACCTTTTCAAGAATGGCACCCATGTTTATAGGTTTTGTCTCGAACCCGTCAACGTTGAAAGCCTCGAACGTATCTTTCATCGCGGCCCTGGCCGTAAGCATCAGTATGGGGATATCCGGGATAGAAGGGTCATTCCTCAACGTCTTCAAAAAAAGAAACCCGTCTGTCCGTGGCATAAGCACATCCAGTATGATAAGATCGATCTTCTCGTCCCTTACTATCTCCAGACCCTTCTCTCCATCCTCCGCCGTAAAGACATCAAACCCCTTCCCCTTAAGATTGATCTCGAGTATCTTGCGTACGTCCGGGGCATCATCAATAACGACCACCTGTTTCGCTTTTTTCCGGTCCATATGTATCAGCTCTCCTCCATCACTGTTTCAGGGCTTTCCTTGCAGGTATCGCGGATAATATGACCCCCAGCAACATGACAGCTATCCCCAAAGGCATTATAACGGTCCATCTGCCGTACTCAATAAGATATGCCCCCAGCAAAAGCCCCAACCCGGCACCCAGGACCACCTTGGAAATAACGAACAGAACAAAAAAACCGGTATCAAGTTTTTTAACCTTATCGACCAGACCTTTCATCGTCGCCTCCCAACCCGGCGTGCACCATCGGTACGAACCTCACCGGCATGATATCCTTCTCATGGAATGATCTTTCAGCGGTTCTTTCCACTACATAAAGTTCCTGCTCACCCGTACCCACGGGCACGACCATCTTTCCGCCGTTCTTAAGTTGTTTTTTCAGAAACCCGGGCATTTCAGGCGGAGCGGCCGTCACGACAATAGCGTCGAACGGGACTTTTTCGGGCCATCCTGCGTACCCGTCACCATGCCGGAAATATATGTTCCCGTACCCCTGCGAAATAAGACGCTCACGCGCGGCGCGATATAATTCCGCGACTATTTCAATAGTATATACCTCACTGGCTATTTCCGCAAGAACCGCTGTCTGGTACCCTGATCCCGTACCTATCTCCAGCACCCGTTCTCCTCCCGTGAGGCCAAGCGCTTCCGTCATGAACGCGACCATATACGGCTGCGATATCGTTTGTCCGCACCCGATCGGGAGAGGGGCGTCAACATACGCCATATCCCTTGTCGCCCGAGACACATATTCGTGTCTCCTGACCTTTCTCATGGCCTTGAGAACGAGATCGTCCCCCACTCCCCGAGATACGATCTGGGTCCGGACCATGTCCTCCCTCTCCTGATCACACATGGGTCCTCCACGGCACTCATCCATCCCAGGCCTTATGCCATCACCCGAACAGACGGTCATTTCCCGTCATCCGACACACCGTCATGTTGCGAGTGCCACTCTTTATCCTCGCGAGCAAGTTCTTCCAGAGCTTTTTCCTCGGAATCGAACACGTCGAAAAGCCTGCTTATCCTGGCGATCTTCAGCATTCCCTTAAGCTTATCAGATATGTTGATCAAGACCAGCCGATGATGCACGTGTTTAAGCTCCGAAAGTGACTGCACAAGAAGAGCGCATGTCGCGCTGTCCACATGCTCGACATTTTTGAAATCAAGTAATATATTCTTGCGAAGCGATCCCCTTAAGGCCCTGTGCCTCAACTTGTCGACCTCGGGTATGGTATACATATCGATCCTACCCTTAAGACGCACTATATGCACATCGCCTTTCGCTTCTATCTGCTTGACATACGGCGCCATCCCCTTTCGCCCCTTGGTGAAGAACTCAAAAAGCATCTGCGCCTCTTTTCGGTACTGAGATCATTTTTCCTTCTTTAATTGGCTGAACATGAACCCTGCCAGAAAACATATGAATGCCGCGAACATAAGGGTATTCTGGAGCATTATATCCAAGTCGAAAAGAACAAGCCCCGCGAATATCACGCCCATGCCTATCAAAACTACAGTTATGGTCTCGGTCCTGTCGGTACTCATGCTGGATGACACTCCTGTGCCGACGTATATCCTATCGGCTAACTTGATATTGTCCCCTGTTCCGGTCTAAGGATCTTTCTCCAGGCCGATCCTTATTTCCCACCCATATCTGCGGACATCGGTAAGGCCAGTTCCCCAGCTCTCTATCTTCGCCCCAAGACCGGTTACCCGGTATAATGTTTATCTCGATCGACCACGTGAATGGAAGGACCCTGTCTAGATATCTACGCCTGCGTGTATCGTCCTCCCTTCAGGGCAATTGCTCATTGGGTCTTTTCTCTCCCCGAGAAGTATATCCTGTAATACATATTTTATATATTAATTTGGTGAAACGCAAATTTTGTTTCATACGCACGGAAGGTTTGTGGACATCGAGCTCGTTAATGACGGACCTCTTTTCGGTCTGGGTGGGGTGGAAAAAATGGTGCGCCCGGCGCGATTCGAACGCACGGCCTACTGCTTAGGAGGCAGTCGCTCTATCCTACTGAGCTACGGGCGCACTTGGGAAAACAGACCCGTAAATTATAAAAAAGATACAGGATATTTGCAAGCCCTATTTTTTCCCGGGCCTTCTGCCCCGGCTTTTCATCCTGGCTTCCGCGACCTGTTCCTGCTCTTCCATCATCTTACGGAGTTTTTCCATGCAGGCTGCCTCGATCTGCCGGACCCTTTCGCGGGTTATCCCAAAATGTTTGGCAGTATCCCTTAGCGTATGCGACACCCCATCGGGTCCGAGACCGAAGCGAAGCCTTAATATTTTCTGCTCTCGCTCGGTCATTTTGCCTAAAAGCCCTTCGATCCTCTCGTGGAGAAGGAACTTGCTCAGTTCATCCACTGAGCTAACGATACTTTCGTCCTCGATAAGGTCCATGAATTCTGAATCGCCCGATTCTCCTATAGGCGCGTTCAGACTGGATATGTTGGAAGCCATATGGTTCAGCTGCCTGACCCGGGTCAAAGGGAGTTTCATTTTTTTGGAGATATCATTAAGCTGTGGCGTTTTTTTCATCTTTTGCAGAAGCTGCTTCTTCACTTTCTGAAAACGCATCAGCATCTCCATCACGTACACGGGTATCCGCACGGTCTTTCCCTGGTTAGCGACGGCCCTTGTAATGAATTGTTTTATCCACCACGCGGCGTAAGTACTGAACCTGTATCCTTTCTCAGGATCGTACTTGCTTACCGCTTTCATCAGGCCCAGGTTCCCTTCCTCGATCAGGTCCAGCATCGGCACCCCAAGATAACTGTATTTCTTCGCGATGTTTATCACAAGACGAAGGTTGCTCTTGACCATTTCCTGCCGGGCTTTCTTGTTCCCCTTCTTGACCTTGCGGGCCAGCTCTTTCTCTTTTTCCGGCGACAATAGTGGGAGATCCCTTATATCCTTGAGATAAAGTTTTATTGCATCCATTTTCCCGCCATCCTTGATCGGTAATTTATATCTACAGAAAACCTATCGCCACAAAAACAGGACCTTTACCGGCTTTTACCCGCGACAGTACCGGACGGTCGGCACGCGTGCCGACCGTCCGGTATCCGCCATATCCTAGTTCTGCACCGTCGCCTGGGCTGCCGCCAATCTGGCTATCGGCACCCTGAAGGGCGAACAACTTACGTAATCCATACCCGCCTTATAGCAGAACTCTACTGAAGCAGGATCTCCTCCATGCTCGCCGCAGATACCCACTTTAAGGTTGGGTTTGGTCTTTCTCCCTCTTTCGATACCCATCTTTATGAGCTGCCCCACTCCCTCCTCGTCTATTGACTGGAAGGGGTCCTTTGGCAGTATGCCTTTTTCCAGATAAGGCACAAGGAAGTTCCCCATATCGTCCCTGGAGAACCCGAATGACATCTGGGTCAGGTCATTGGTCCCGAACGAGAAGAACTCGGCTTCTTCCGCGATCTTATCCGCCGTAAGAGCCGCGCGCGGGATCTCTATCATCGTACCGATCATCACCGGGAGCTTTTTCATGTTGTATTTGCCCAGCACTTCTTTCATGACCTTCGCGATCACGGCTTTCTGCTCGATTATCTCGCTGACACTGCTGACAACCGGTATCATTATCTCCGGAGCCACTTTCTTCTTGGCCTTTACCAACTCAGCCGTCGACTCGAGTATGGCCCTTACCTGCATCTCGGTCACCTCAGGATAGGTCACACCCAAACGCACCCCGCGGTGTCCCATCATCGGGTTATTCTCCTTGAGCGCCGCGATCCTTCTTTCCATGGTCCCCATATCTATGCCGAGCTGTCCGGCAAGTTCTTCCTGCTGTTTCCTCTCATGCGGCACGAACTCGTGAAGGGGAGGATCAAGCAGCCTTATGGTGACCGGCAGACCCGCCATAGCCTCAAGCGTGCCCTTTATATCCTTTTTCACATGCGGGAAAAGCTCGTTAAGAGCGGCTTTGCGCTCTTCCACGCTGCCTGAAAGTATCATCTTGCGTAATTTGGAAAGAGGCACTTCCGCCCCTTCCCCGTAGAACATGTGCTCGGTCCTGAAAAGACCTATGCCCTCGGCCCCAAAAGCCCTGGCCTTCCTGGCATCCTCTGGGGTATCGGCATTTGTCCTGACCTTCATCTTACGCACAGCATCGCATATCTTGAGGAAGTCATTCAGTACCTTGTTCTCTTTTGTTGCGTCGATCATCGGCACCTGACCGGCGTAGACAACGCCCTTGGTCCCGTTCAGCGTTATCCAGTCGCCTTCCTTAAGGGTGACTTTCCCCGTCGTAGCGGTCTTCGAGTGATAATCCACTTCAAGATCACCACACCCCACTATACAGCATTTTCCCCAGCCTCTCGCGACAAGAGCGGCATGCGATGTCATACCCCCACGCGATGTGAGTATAGCGCTGGCCGCCCTCATGCCTTCGACATCCTCAGGATTGGTCTCCTCACGGACCAGTATGACCTTTTTACCGTTCTTCGCCCATTCGACCGCGTCATCGGAACTGAAAACGACCATTCCCGCGGCTCCGCCCGGACCGGCCGGAAGACCTTTCGCTATCGGGGTTATCTTTTTCTCTTCCATCGGGTCTATTATCGGGTGAAGAAGCTCATCGAGCTGCGACGGTTTTACCCTCATGACAGCCGTTCTCTTGTCGATAAGACCTTCCTTGACCATATCTACCGCCATCTTGACAGCCGCCGGACCGTTACGCTTACCGTTCCTGGTCTGGAGCATATAAAGTTTCCCTTTTTCAATGGTGAACTCCATATCCTGCATATCGCGGTAATGTTTTTCCAACTTCCTCTGTATCTGGAAAAGCTGCTTGTAGAGCTTCGCGTTCCATTTTTCCAGTATTTTCTCGTGTTTATTGTGCTCACTCTGCGAGTTCGTGTTTATCGGAGCCGGCGTACGTGTCCCGGCCACAACATCCTCTCCCTGGGCGTTCACAAGATATTCGCCGTAGAACTTGTTCTCTCCGTTGCCCGGGTTCCTGGTGAAAGCTACTCCGGTAGCGGAATCCTCACCCA
Source organism: Candidatus Omnitrophota bacterium (assembly GCA_028715965.1). Classification (NCBI taxonomy): domain Bacteria; kingdom Pseudomonadati; phylum Candidatus Omnitrophota; species Candidatus Omnitrophota bacterium. The sequence goes on from JAQUQS010000005.1 coordinate 56,711, forward strand.
TGTTCCCGAAGGCCATTGACTGTACGTTGACCGCCGTACCCCATTCGTGCGGGATACCTTCGATCACACGGTAGGATATGGCCCTTTTCCCGTTCCATGAACGGAATACCGCGCCGACACCGCCCCAGAGCTGTTCTTCCGCGTCATCCGGGAACTCTTTGCCAAGCACCTCTTTGACCTTTTTCTTATACGCGTCACAAAGTTCCTTCAGGTCGGCTGTGTCCAGATCCGTATCCAGGGTCACTCCCTTTCTTTTCTTCACGGCATGCATCAACTTCTCAAGCTGCTGGCGTATCCCCTGTCCTTCTTTCGGCTCAATCCCCGCGGCCTTTTCCATTACAACGTCGGAATACATGGTGATAAGACGCCTGTAGGCGTCGTAGACGAACCTTTCGTTACCACCCGACATCTTGATCAGGCCTGCCATGGTCTTTGACGTAAGGCCCACGTTAAGGACCGTCTCCATCATACCCGGCATGGACTGGCGCGCGCCGGACCTTACGGAAACAAGAAGAGGATCAGCGGGATCACCGAACTTCTTGCCCATGATCTTTTCCGTTTTTTTCATCGCCGCCGCCACCTGGTCCTTTATCCCGGCGGGATATTTACCGTTGTTCTTGTAGAACGCCGTGCATACCTCGGTGGTTATGGTGAACCCGGCGGGAACCGGTATGCCAAGACCTGCCATCTCTGCAAGGTTAGCCCCTTTCCCACCAAGAAGGTTTTTCATGCCCGCCTTTCCTTCGGCCTTTCCGCCGCCGAAGAAATAGACCATCTTTCCGGCTTTAGGACCAGCCACTTTCTTTTTGGCTTTCGTTTTCATTTCTCTCAACTCCTCCTTTTTACCCTCTTCGTAAAAGCCTGATGTATAGTGTCAACTCAACAACTATCACGCCTGGCAAAGTATATATACGTCCGGACAGATCAGAATCCCAGCCTGCCCTTCATGTACTCCTTGATGTTGGACGTGTCCACCCTTTCCTGCTCCATGGAATCCCTTTCACGTACGGTCACTTTGTTGTCTGAAAGGGAATCCACATCGATAGTGACGCAGAAAGGCGTGCCGATCTCGTCCTGCCTGCGATAAAGCCGCCCAATCGCGGCGGTATCGTCATAGACCACCCTGTAATCGCCCTTAAGGTCTTCCCTGATCTTATGGGCCATTTCAACTATTTCCGGTCGATTTTTCAACAAAGGTAATACGGCTATTTTAATCGGCGCCAGTTTTTTGTCCAGAGATAAATACACTCTCTGTCGGTCTTTGACGGTCTCTGTCCTGTACGCGTCGAGCAGGAAAGCAAGGACGCCTCTGTCCACCCCGCCGGAAGGTTCGATGACATATGGGGTGTACTTCTCTCCTGTGGCGCTGTCAAAGTACTGAAGCTCCCTGCCACTTATCGTTGAGTGCTGCCGAAGATCATAATCCGTCCTGTTGGCGATACCTTCGAGTTCCGACCACCCCATCGGGAAAAGATACTCAACATCATGGCACCTTTTGGCATAATGCGCCAGCTCGTCCTTATCGTGTTCGCGGAGCCTTAGCTTCTCCTTCTTTATGCCCAAGGAAGAATACCATGAAAGCCTTTCATTGACCCAGAAATCGTACCATTTATCGTCATCTCCCGGCTTAACAAAGAACTCTAGTTCCATCTGCTCGAATTCCCTGCTGCGAAAAGTAAAGTTCCCTGTAGTTATCTCGTTACGAAAAGACTTCCCTATCTGGGCCACCCCGAAAGGCGGTTTGCGTCTCGTGGAAATAAGTACGTTCTCGAAATTCACGAATATACCCTGGGCCGTCTCCGGCCTGAGATATACATCCACCCCCTGTCCCTCAAGTGACCCGACCTGTGTCTTGAACATGAGGTTGAAGCTTCTGGGTTCCGTCAGGGACCCTCCGCAATCAGGGCATTCTTTCTTCTTGAGGTGATCTATCCGGAACCTCTTTTTGCACTCCATGCAATCGACCATCATGTCGGCGAACGAACCTACGTGCCCCGAGGCCTTCCATGTCTCCGGGTTCATTATTATGGCGGCGTCCAGGCCCTCTATGTCGTTCCTGTCATAGACCATGGCCTTCCACCACTCGCGCTTGACATTGTTCTTTAGCTCGACCCCCAAGGGACCGTAATCCCAAACACTACCTATGCCGCCATATATCTCGCTGCTCTGGAATATAAAACCGCGGCGTTTACAGAGATTGGCTATATCCTTGAGCTCTACGTTCACCATACTTCTGTCCGTCATAAAAACCCTTCTATTGTTGTACGATACCACGAGCCTGCAAATGCTCGATGAAACGCATGGATCTGGCCTGCCGACCCACGTGGAACGATATGAAGGCCTTCAGTATGCCTTCCATCTCCCGGCCCACTTCCCGGCTGACCTTTATGTGCCCCGTTCTTTCTATATCCCTGTTAAGTATGTTCTCCATGAACCTCAGCGTACCCCGGGAAACATGCGTCGCGGAACTCTTGCCCTCGGAGCATGAGGCGCATCGTATACCGCCGCCCGCGACATCGAACACTACGCTCTCTCCCGGCGCGCCGCCACATACGATACACGTTTCCAGTTGCGGTCTCACCCCTATGGCTTCCAGCATCTTAAGTTCAAATATCCTGCCGGCCCTTCGGGGGCTTACGTCCGAAGCCAGCATCTTGAGGGATTTATCAAGAACTTCGTAAAGCGCCGGATTCGGGTCATAATCACTGGAGACCGTGTCTATTAATTCTATAAAATAATTGGCATATGTCAACCTTTCTATGTCGTTCCTGACAGGGTAATAGCCCTCGGTCGCCTCGCAAGCCGTTATCAGGTCCAGTCCCTTGCGGGCCTTTCGATAGAAAAGTAATGACACTTTAGTTAAGGCCTCGAAATTCCCCGCGAACTGAGGATACGGGGCCCTAACTCCTTTTATGACCCCTTTTATCTTGCCGAACTCACTTGTATAGACCACGAGTATATAGCTGGTCTCTCTTAACTGGTATTTACGGAGGATCACTCCTTCCGCTTTATGTGCGGCCATACATGGGCTCTTTCATTTGTTAACCATACGACATGGTCATAGATCAGGTGGCGACACCGCGCCGCCGGAAACTATGAGTTTCATCCCGTCCTCTACACTTATGTTCAGAAAATGCGCTTCCTCCCGCGGAACGATAAGGAATATCCCGCTCGTAGGGTTAGGCGTGGTCGGCAGGAACACCGCTATCGCCCCGTCGCCTGCCAGGGCCTTGAGCTCGCCTTTGGCGAACCCTGTGGTGAACCCGATGGAGTATATCCCTTTTCGCGGATACTCTATCACTACAACGTTCCTGAACACCGTTTTCCCCTGGCCGAATATAGCTGAGAAGATCTGCTTGAAGGCCGCGTACACCCTTCCCATCACAGGTACTTTTATAAGGAGCCGCTCTCCAAGGGAGAATATCCGGTTTATGAAGATTATCTTGGCCCCCCATCCGATCAGGGCCATAGTGAATATGGCCAGCAGGAAAACAAGGGTCTTCCCGATGAGCACATGCCTTCCGCCGCCTGTCGTCGCCGTGAACAATTCAAGTATTGGCTCCAGTATGGCATTATTCAGCCATTTGACCATGAAATTAACAAGGGCAATGGTCACCGCTACCGGCAGCAGGATAACTATGCCGTTAAAAAAGTTCACGAAGAACTTGTTCCAAATCTTCTTCATAAATATCCGCTTCCCCCTAGTGAAAAAAGCTGAAAGATCAACAGCGTGATAAGCGCCCCCAGGACACTGCCCGCCACGACCTCGGCCGGCGAATGCACCCCCACGGATACACGGCTCCTGGCGACCACAAGCGCCATGAGGAATACCAGTATCGAGACCAGTCCGTTCCATGTCAAGAGTGATACTATCATCCATATCGAAAAAGCCAGGGCGGAATGGCCGCTGGGCATCCCTCCACGCAGAAGTGACCTTTCCTTTCGCATCACTTTTATGAAAAGCACTATCCCCACGACTATCAGCAGAGCGATCAACGTAACATGCCAGGGGGATTGTTTTATCACGTTGAACGCCACCCCGACATGGGACGTTATCCGTCTGAAGAGCAGTATATACCCCACGATGAACGCGTTCACGGCACTGACGAACACAGCCCCGGCCGCTATATCCTTTATTATCTTCACCCTCTGGTCATATTCTCCGGTCATCATATCCACCATACGCTCAACGGCGGTATTGAACATCTCCGAAACAAGTACGAATGAGACCGCGAAACAAAGCAGCAGGAATTCCACGGATGAAAAATTAAAGTATATCCCGGCTATGAGCACAAGGAACCCGGATAGAAAATGTATCCGCATGTTCCTCTCCGATTGAAGAGTATGCACTACCCCCTCAAGCGCGGTATTCACGCTCTGGAAAAAATTACGGTTATAGATATCTTTCAGCTTTCTTGAGTATTTCATTTTCCTTCTTCTTCATGACGCGTTTTTTCGCGGGCGTAGTATCATCATATCCCGCGAGATGCAGTATCCCGTGTATCACGTATAACGCCGACTCCCTGACGAACCCTGTATCGTAAACTTTCGCGTTCAAGGCCGCTTTGTCCGTGGATATGGCTATGTCCCCTGAAAGGAACCCTTCCCGCATATCCTTGCCCCGCGGGAACGCCAGCACATCCGTCGAGGCGTCGACATCCTTATATCGCCTGTTCATCTTACGCATCTCGCGGTCATCAATGAGCAGCACATTGATCTCCCCGCGCATCGGGCCGAGATCCTCCACCACGCATCCGGCCACCTTACGCAGCGTTGTCAGGTTGATCTTTTTTTGGGGGTTTTGGTTTCTTAGGTTTATTTTTGGCTCCGTCATCCCCGCCATCCTTTTGTTTTTTCTCTTCATCCGGATATTCCGGACGAGCATGGAACACCCCCATAAGCACACGCGAGAAACTGTCCGCTATCTTGTTCATATCCTTAAGGGTAAGGTCACATTCATCAAGCTGTCCGTCGATGAACTTGTTGTTGATGATCCTCCTGACAAGGTTACGTATGCTGGACGGGGTAGGATCATCAAGAGTACGGCTTGACGCCTCTACGGAATCCGCCAGAAGTATTATAGCGCTTTCCTTCGTCTGGGGTTTCGGACCGGGATACCTGAAATTCTCCTCGTTCACCACATTGCCGTCCTCGGACTTCTCCACAGCCTTCTGGTAGAAATAATATATAAGCCCGTCCCCATGATGCTGGCTGATAAAATCTATTATGGCTTTGCTCAGGTTGTGTTTCCGGGCTATCTCCGTCCCTTCCTTCACGTGCTTGGATATTATCAACGCGCTCATCGACGGGGCAAGCTTGGAGTGTCTTGACCCCATACCCATCTCATTCTCCGTAAAATACTCAGGCTTGTTAATCTTGCCGATATCGTGATAATAGGCCCCTACCCTCGCGAGCAGGCTGTTCGCCCCTATGGCATCGCATGCCGATTCCGCGAGATTGCCTACCATTATACTGTGATGATAGGTGCCAGGGGCCTCCATCGCCAGCCTTTTCAGCAAGGGATGATTAAGGTCTGATAGTTCGAGCAGGCTTATGTTGGTCGGTATCTTGAACCAGTGTTCATACACAGGTAAAAGCCCCATGACGATGAACCCCGACATCACTCCGCTGGCTATACCCCACATGCCATCCTTAAAGAAAAAATCCGGTTCCATTCCGTTTATCAGGCCGATACAGCTTATCGCCAGGAATTTGGCGCCGCCCGCGGCCAGACCGGCCCATAGTATATTCGCCCTTCGGCGCAGGCCCCTTAATGAGAATATGCCGACGATAGCCCCTGTCATAAGCACGAATAAAAGCTCGATACCTCCCCCTATCAGTAGAGAGATAAGTACACTCACCATCATCACCGAAAATATCGCTATACTGTGATCTACAAGCACGGCTATCATCATGCCCATCGCGGCCAGAGGAATGAAATAACTGGGCTGGGGGGACCGGGTGACCAGATCCGCCACGACCACGGCCAGCAACATGTTTATAAGTATCACCGCTACGTTCTTTGTGTCCTTCAAGACATCCACTTTACGAACAAGCAGGCTGTAGATGACAGCCGTAACGCCCAGGAGAAGGAACAAAAGAAGTACGCCCAGGAAAAACACAGGCGTGACCCCAGGGCGGAAGAACCTTCTCAGCTGCGAGAGCTGGGCTATGTGCCTGGGTTCAAGACGTTTTCCTTTCTCGACGATCAGCTCGTTCTTTTCAACGGCCCATATCCGGTACACCGGCGTGGAACGGGCAAGAGCCTCTTCTCTTTTTTCCTGACGCTTTCCCGCGTCCAGGAACAGGTTAGGGGTAAGGTTCGGCAGGATAACAGCGTTCAAGGCACCGCTTATACGTCTTTCGCCCCGGAACTCCCTGTAAAGATATTCTTCTACCGCCTTATGCGCCCCCCGTTCGGTCAGAAGCTGGTTACGCGCGCGTGTGGCTTCCCTGTTAGGATCGCTCTCGTATATCTTCACCTCGGAAGCCCCCGCATCGTCTATGGCCCGGGCATCTTCAGGGGAAACATACCCCATCCTGAATATCCTGTTGAGTATCTTTATGGACTTCTGCCTGAGCTTATGCGTATCCTTATATTCCGCGAGAAGCTTGATGTTCTTTTCCGAGATCTCGAAACTGACATCCTCTTTTATACGGGTCATATACCCGGACGCGTCCCCTCCCGATGCCTTTTCGTCCTCGATATTGTCGAACAGTACGTTAACGGAATTCTCCGCCCGGCGTTCTACGGACCTGTCCCTCCTGAAATAGAACGGGACTGCCTTCACCGCCGCGTCCTTTGCCTCAGCGGTCCTTTTTTCGTCTATATCCCATTGATACGTGAAATCATAAGGCGCGTATATGTTCTTCAAGGCGATATCGCCCACATGCATATTACCTTTATAAAGCTGCGGGCTCACGAACATACTGCCTATGGCCGCGACCATGAACAAAAAGATGAACAACACCAACAGGGCTTTGTCCCCCAGTATGGAATCATACACTTTCCGCAAACGCTCTCTATCTATCATTGGAAGCCTCTTCCTCGCTCTTGTACACCTTTATTATCTCCTGTACCAGTTCATGCCTCACGACATCCTCTCCTTTGAGGGTAACGAACTCTATGCCCTCTATCCCGGAAAGAAGGTCACTGGCGTGCACCAGGCCGGACTGTTTGCCTCTCGGCAGATCGCTCTGGGTAATATCTCCGGTGATCACTGTCTTTGCCCCGAACCCAAGTCTGGTCAGGAACATCTTCATTTGTTCCCTGGTGGAATTCTGCGCCTCGTCCATTATGATATAGGAATCGTTCAGGGTCCGCCCCCTCATGAACGCCAGGGGAGCCACTTCAATTATCCCTTCCTCCATGTATTCCCTGGCCTTATGAGGCTCGACCATATCATAAAGCGCGTCATACAAGGGGCGAAGGTAAGGATTGACCTTTTCATACATGTCCCCCGGAAGAAATCCCAAGCTCTCCCCCGCCTCGACCGCCGGACGCGTCAATATTATACGCGTCACCAGGTTCTTTTTCAGGGCGTTCACTGCCATCGCCATGGCCAGATAGGTCTTTCCGGTCCCTGCCGGGCCTATGCAGAAAACTATATCGTTCCTGCGGATCGCGTCTATGTATTTTTTTTGGCCCGCGCTACGCGGTGCTATATACGCGCGTTTGGAGCTGACTTCTATCCTGTCCAGGAAGATGCTGTTAAGAGCCATGCCCGGATCCTCGGCCTTCAATGAGTACCCCACGTCCCGGCTCGACAGTTCTCCACCCTTCCTTATCACAAGGAGGAACTCGTTGATGATATCCACGGCCTTTATCAGGCCCTTATCGTCATTCGACGTTATCTTGAGCTCGCCGTCCTTGAACGCGGTGGATACGCCTAAGGCTTTTTCGACCTTCCTGAGGTTCTCGTCATGCTTACCGAACAGTTTTCGGGCCTCAGAATCATCCGTGATGACAATTCTCTCTTCCTGCATACCTATTCCTCCAGCCCCTGAAGTCTTTAAACGGTCATTTAACGTACTCGGCCTCAAGGAACTCCGTCTCATCCAGATCTTCCGTCTGGGTCGTCGTGGTCTTTGTGACCGTGACAGCGTCACCTGAGGTGGTCACCGTGGTCTTTTCTTCCACATAAACCTCTTTTTCCGCTACTGGAGCGGACTCGGCAGGTTCCTCGCTCCCTTCCATGGGAAGAGCCACATCCACACCGATGAGGGTCCTTTTCGTGTTTCTTGGAGCCGTGGTCGCGGGTGCCGTTCCCTGCAGGTATCCCTGATTACCGGATATTTTCTGGTCGACACGGTCTTTCTGGAACGTATAGATCTCTATCGGTTTTTCTCCATCCACCGTAGCGCATCCCGAAAGGAACAGAACCCCCGCTAAAGAGAGAAATAACATGATCCTATACATATAAACCCCTTTCCTAATTGGTTTTTTTCCTGGTCTTTACCCCTAATTGGGCCAACTGGGTGTCGTCCACTTCCGACGGCGCGCCCGTCAAAAGGCACACACCCTTCTGTGTTTTCGGGAAAGGTATGACCTCCCTTATGGATGAGTCCCCCGTCAGTACCGTGGTCAACCTGTCCAACCCAAAAGCTATCCCCCCGTGGGGAGGCGGTCCATACGAAAATGCTTCTAAAAGAAACCCGAATTTTTCCCCCGCCTCTTTTGCGGAGAGCCCTAATACCTCGAATATCCTGTTCTGTATGTCTTTCCTGTGTATTCTTATGCTGCCGGAACCTATCTCACTGCCGTTAAGAACAAGATCATATGATGTCGATCTTATACGATCCAGGTCCCCGCTATCCAGATACCCGGCGTCTTCTTCCCTGAAATACGTGAACGGATGATGCTCGGAAGCCCATCTCCCGGTTTCCTTGTCCCTTGTGAACAGGGGGAAATCCACCACCCACAATAGATCGAACCTCTTTTTGTCTATAAGTCCTTTGTCCCGCCCTATCTTCAAACGCAGGGCCCCGAGAGCATCCCGGACGATATCTTTATCATCCGCCACGATGAATATCATATCACCTGTGGAAGCGCCTGTAGTTCTCCTCAATTTTTCCAGTATTTCCGCCGGAAAGAACTTCGTTATGGGAGAATTCAAGCCGTTCTCTTCCACCTTGAAATACGCAAGGCCTTTCGCCCCATATTCACCAACAAAGGATGTAAGCGCATCTATATCCTTACGGCTTATGCCGGCGTACCCGGGGGCCGCGATACCTTTTACTTTCCCTCCCGAAGCGAGAACGGTATTGAACACCTTGAAATCTGACCCCGCCACGTCCTCGCTCAGGTCGTGCAAAAGGATATCGAACCTTGTGTCAGGCTTGTCCGAACCGTACAGTTCCACGGCGTCCTTATAGGTCATCCTGCGAAAAGGCGTTGTAAGCTCTATCCCCAGGATCTTTGAGAATATACCCTTGAACAGCCTTTCGGATACGTCCAGGATGTCCTCCTGTTCTACGAACGACATCTCCATATCAAGCTGCGTGAACTCCGGCTGCCGGTCCGCCCTGAAATCCTCATCCCTGAAGCAACGCACTATCTGGAAGTATTTCTCCACGCCGGACACCATCAGTATCTGTTTGAAAAGCTGTGGGGACTGCGGCAACGCGTAAAAACTCCCCTGCTGAAGTCTCGAAGGCACGAGGAAATCCCTGGCCCCTTCGGGCGTGGACTTCGTCAACATAGGCGTTTCCACGGAGATAAAACCTTCCTTGTCCAGGAAATCGTAAATGAATTTGTAGACGCGGTGTTTTACGGCCAGCTTCTCTTGCATGGAAGGCCTCCTGAGATCCAGGTACCGGTATCTCATCCGCAGGTCCTCGGAAACATCTATGTCATCGGTTATCTCGAACATTGGCGTTTCGGACACGGAAAGCACTTCTATCTCGCTCACGTCTATCTCTATCTCCCCGGTAACAAGTTTCTCGTTAACGGTCCCTTCAGGGCGTTTTGATACAATACCTTTTATCCTTACGCAATATTCGCTCCTGAGCTTATGCGCCTCTTCATGCGCCTGTCGGTTGCGTTCCGGGTCCAGTACTATCTGTGTTATCCCGTGTTTGTCCCTGAGGTCCATGAAAATTATTTCCCCATGGTCCCTTCGGGACGCTATCCATCCGGCAAGTGTTACCTTTTCCGATACCTGAGCCGCGGTCAGTTCCCCGCAAGTATGTGTCCTTATCATATTCCCCTCATTTTTTAAGCGCGTCCCTAAGCTCGTCCAGGGAAACACTTGTCTGCTGCCCGGTGTCCATGTTCTTAAGCGTGAACGCCATGTTTTTCTTCTCTTCCTCACCTATTATGACCACGTATTCCCGCCCTTCCTTGTGCGCTTTTCTCATAAGGCTTTTGAAGGATCTTTGCGGGTCACCTGCCTCACAGCATATCCCGGAACAACGGAGTTCCTTGACCAGGTCGAAAACATCGTCCCTGAACGCAGCCGCCATAGGTATTACGAAGGTCCCGGGCCGGTCCGGCTTGAACTCGTCGGCAAGTTTTATGAGCATCAACCGTTCAAGACCGATAGCATATCCTGTCGCCCCGATGTCCGCCCCTCCCATGTCCCTGCACAGGGAATCATACCTGCCTCCGGCCGCTATGGCGTCCTGGGCCCCGAGAGATGCGTGCGTGACCTCGAAGATTACACCTGTGTAATAATCCAATCCCCTTACAAGGTCCTTTTTCTCGGAGAACCGTATCCGCGCCGAGACCAGGAGTTCCTTTAACTTGGCGTAGTACGCGTCGCAATCCCCGCATAGATATCCCATTATGTTAGGCGCGCCCGCCACGACATCCCGGCATCCGGGGTTCTTGCAATCAAGCACCCGAAGAACGTTCGTATCTTTTCTCCTCTTGCAGTTATCGCATAGACCGTCGGATACCGAATCCAGGTACGCGGTAAGGTCTTTCCGGAAAACATCCCGGTCTTTTTTGCAACCCAGTGAATTTATCGATATACACGCGTCATCCACGCCGATCTTACTGAAGAACATATCCAGGCTCATGATAAGCTCCGCGTCGATATAAGGATCATGCCCTCCTATGACTTCGGCGCCTATTTGATGGAACTGCCTGAGCCGACCTTTCTGGGGACGTTCCGCCCTGAACATCGGGCCGATATAGAAAAGCCGGGTCAGATCCGGCGTATTCGGGTCGAAAAGACCATTCTCGATAAAAGCCCTTATGATGGAAGCGGTCCCTTCGGGACGCAAAGATATATCCTTACCGCTGCGGGAGGTGAATGAATACATCTCTTTTTCGACTATATCCGTATCCTGCCCAATGCTTCTGGTAAAAACACGCGTCTCTTCCAGAAGCGGCGTACGTATCTCCCGGAAACCGAAACAGGCAAAAACATCCCTGGCCGTTCTTTCTATCTTTTGAACGACCTCACACTGTTCCGGAAGCATATCCGGCATACCTTTGATGGAGTGAAAAGATCTCTGGGCCACTTTAATGTGCCTTCCGGCCTGTTCTATTCCTTTTCCGAAGCTTCCACATCTACTTTCATCTTCATTCCGGATTTAAAGGATACGACCTTTTTATCCGGTATGGTAACACCGCTCCCGGTCCTGGGGTTACGTCCCAGTCTTCCTTTTCTGGTCTTGACCTTGAAAATACCGAAATTCCTGAGTTCTACCTTATCCCCCTTGTGGAGGCTTTCAATTATAAGGTCGAACGTTCTCTGCACCACTTCCTTGACCTCGATCTGCTTCAATCCGGTCTCTTCGGATATCCTCATGATAATGTCTTTTTTTGTCATTTATCTTCCTCCTCCTTTTTAGTTTGTGGATCCTTAAGTGCTTATATTATCATTACTTATATTTATTGTCAACAGGCAATCCAAATCTGCGCTATGCCGCGCCACATACGGCGCGCGCCGTATGTGCCATTACTTCGTTATGAACTTGACCTTGCCATGCCCCGTTATCTTTTCCAATTCTTCGACCATCTCATCAGATGTGGAGACATACAGGTCCTCTTCCAACGCAAGCCGTATCTTCCTGCCCTCAGGGGAAAGGAACTCGATAAAAGAGGGCGTATTCCCTTTGAACCGCTTGATGGTGGACTTTATCATCTTCATGTTCTCCTCGCCCAGTCCAGCAGTGGAAAGTTTTATGAGCACGGCCTTTGTGAACCTTTCCTTGACCTGGTCTATCGGGATGATCTCTTCAGCGATTATTTTAGGTTCTTCTTCCCTAAGATTAAGCCGGCCATGTACATACACAAGATTATCTTCCCGGATAAGCTCGGGTGCCTTCCGGTATGTCTTGGGAAAGATCAATACCTCAATGAAGCTCTCGAGGTCCCCCAGGCTCACGATCGCCATCTTCTCACCTTTTTTCCTGGTCACCGTCGTGCGTACTTTATTTATCAATCCACCTATAAGTACAAGTTGTCCGTCCGACATGTTCGCCAGTTCCGATATGGTCGCGGTAGAATACATACCAAGCAGTTTCTCGTACCTGGTAAGCGGGTGCTTAGTGATATAAAACCCCAGCATTTCCTTTTCCCCGGACAAAAGCTCCGGTTCCGGCCATTCGGGTATATTCGGTATCTCCTCAAAGTTATTCTTGAAAGAATCTTCCGCGGCACTCTCGTCAAAGAACGACATCTGGCCTATTTCCCTGTCCCTGTTGGATTTAGCCGCCATGGTTATCACTTTGTCCAGCACGGACATCGCCTGGGACCTGAATATGCCGGTGGAATCCAACGCGCCACATTTTATAAGACTTTCCAGCACCTTGCGATTGACCGTTTTCGAGTCCACCTTCCGGGTCAGGTCATATATGGACTCGAACCTGCCGAAAGCCTGACGCGTGTTTATTATGCCTTCCGCGGCACCGGCGCCGACGTTCTTGACCGCCGACAAGCCGAACCGTATGTCCCCTCCTACGACCGTGAAGTCCTTATAGCTTTCGTTAACGTCCGGAGGCAATATATCGATCCCCATCCTGACCGCTTCATTTATATAATCGGAGATCTTATCCATGTTGTTCTTTTCACTGGTAAGAAGCGCGGTCATGAACTCGACCGGGAAGTTGGCTTTAAGATAAGCCGTGCGATAGCTCACCATGGCGTAGGCCGCCGAATGCGATTTATTGAACCCGTATCCGGCAAAGTACGCTATGAAATCCCATATCCTCTCGGCGGTAGCCGCGTCAACATTATTCTTCCTGGCGCCTTCGAGGAACTTGATCTTTATCCCCTCCAACGCGTCGGCGATCTTTTTCCCGACAACTTTCCTGACATTATCGGCTTCGGCCATGGAGAAACCGGCTAGCACGGACACTATCTTCATGACCTGTTCCTGGTACACGATTATCCCATAAGTTTCTTTTAGGATCGGCTCAAGAAGGGCATGGTCATAGGTCACCTTGACCTGGCCCTGTTTCCTCTTAATGAACTCATCGAGCATACCGCTACCCATGGGTCCCGGTCGGTACAGAGCAAGTATGGCTATAAGGTCTTCGAATTTGTTGGGACGTATCTTCCTCAAAAGATCACGCATGCCGCTGGATTCCAGCTGGAACACCCCGGCCGTCTCCGCTCTTGATAGGAGTTCGAACGTTTTCCCGTCCTCCAACGATATCTTATCGATATCCACGTCCAGTTCCCTGGTACGCTTGATTATCTTCACTGCCTGGTCTATGACCGTGAGCGTTTTCAGCCCGAGAAAATCCATTTTGAGCATGCCTATCTGGTCGAGCGATTTCATGGCATAACCCGTTGTTATCTGGTCATCCGCGGTCTTGAACAGAGGTATCCTCTTGATAAGAGGCTTGTCCGATATGACCACCCCCGCCGCGTGTGTCGAAGCGTGCCTGTTCAACCCTTCCAGCCTTAGGGAAGTATTGACAAGCTGCTTGACCATCGGGTCTTCATCATACTTGCTCCGGAGTTCGGGCTCGATCTCAAGAGCCCTCTCTAGCGTCATACCAAGGTCGTTAGGCACGAGCTTGGCTATCTTATCCACCTCGGCATAAGGCATGCCCATTACCCTGCCGACATCCCGCAATACGCCTTTGGCCATCATCGTACCGAACGTTATTATCTGGGCGACGTTATCCTTGGAATATTTCTCGATGACGTAATCTATCACCTCCTGCCTTCTCTCGAAGCAGAAGTCAATATCTATATCAGGCATGGTGACCCTTGCGGGATTAAGAAAACGCTCGAATATCAGGTCATACTTGAGCGGGTCTATATCGGTAATGCCCAGGGCATAACTTACTATACTTCCGGCGGCCGAACCGCGGCCTGGGCCTACCGGGATCCCGTGACGTTTCGCGTAATTGATGAAATCCCATACTATCAGGAAATAACTGACATATCCGCTTTGCTCAATGATACCTATCTCGTGTTCCACCCTCTTCTGTATCTCATCACTGACCGCGTCATAGCGGGATCTGATGCCTTCCGCAACAAGCCTTTTGAAGAACACCAGGTTCTCTTCTCCGTCGGGAGCCTGAAAATGCGGCAAATGCAGTTCACTGAAATCCAGTTCAAGGTTACATCTTTCAGCTATCTTCACGGTGTTCGCCACGGCGTCCGGCACTTCGGCAAAAGCTTTCTTCATTTCATCCGGAGTTTTAAAGTACAATTGGTCCGTCTGGAACTTCATGCGGTTCATATCGTCCAGCGTGGTCTGGGTCTGTATACAAAGAAGCGCGTCGTGCGCCTTGGCATCGCTCCTGTCTATATAATGCACATCGCATGTGGCCACAAGCCCCAGGTCCATTTCACGGGCAAGCTTTATAAGCCCCTTGTTCAACTTATCCTGTCTCTCGAGCTGATTATCCTGAAGTTCCAGGAAAAAATTCTCTTTGCCGAATATCTCCGCGTATTCCCCGGCGGCTTTTCTCGCCTCGTTCCACTGGTCGGAAAGGATAAAATGTGGGACTTCCCCTCCCAGACAGGCTGACATGGCCACGAGCCCTTTACCACACCTGGTGAGGACCTCTTTATCCACCCTGGGTTTATAATAGAACCCCTCCACATACCCCAGAGATACTATCTCCATCAGGTTCTTGTATCCTGTAAGATTACGCGCGAGAAGTACCAGATGGTAGGACGCCCCCTTAATGCCGTGAGAAGTCTTGTCAAAACGGCTTTCGGGTGCCACATATACCTCGCACCCGATTATGGGCTTAACACCTTTTTTCCTGGCTTTGGTGTAGAACTCTATGGCGCCGAACATGTTCCCATGGTCTGTTATGGCGCATGCCGGCATGTTATTCCTGGCAGCCAGGTCCAAGAGCTCGTCCAGACGACACGCACCGTCCAAAAGGCTGTACTGTGTGTGGACATGAAGATGTACGAAATCGGATTGTGTGTTAGTCATTTTATCCATGAAAAAGCCGTAGAGCCGTTTAAAGAGGCGAAAAAAGGCCCTGGAACGGACCTTTGTAAAAACAGAACCGTACCACAGGATAAGACCTTATACCAGGCTTATCCTTTATTTCCTCATACCGACCCGCTGGGCGCTCTGATAGACCTTGCCTTCGGTCTGTATCGACGGGGCGATTATCATGTTGACCATCTGCATTTCCCTTATGTTGTGCGCGCCAAGGTTTCCCATACTGGTGGCCAGGGCCCCAACAAGGTTCTGCGTGCCGTCATCGATCTGGGCCGGACCGTACAGTATCTCCTCAAGCGTACCCGTGGTCCCGACCCTTATACGTGTACCACGCGGCAATGAGGGATGAGGCATGGCCATCCCCCAGTGATAACCTTTCCCGGGCGCTTCGTTGGAGCGCGCGAACGCGTTCCCCAGCATTACGGCGTCAGCCCCGGCGGCAAAGGCCTTACATACGTCCCCGCCCGTGGCCATACCACCATCGGTGATTATCGGGACATATCTGCCCGTCTTTTTGTAGTAAAAATCCCTGGCGGCCGCGCAATCGCAAGTAGCAGTTATCTGCGGGACACCTATGCCGAGGACCCCGCGGGAGGTACACGCGGTACCCGGGCCGATACCTACGAATATGCCTTGGCATCCGGTTTCCATCAGGGCAATGGCGACCTTGTAGTCTACGCAGTTACCCAGGAGGACCGGTATCTTCATATCCCGGCAGAACTTGAAAAGGTCCAGCGGCTCGTACTGGCTGGACTCATGGTTTACGCTGATCACGGTGGATTGTATTATGAAAATATCACACCCGGCGTCCCTGGCTATCGGTCCGAACTCTCCGGCCACCTGCGGGTTGCAACTGACAAGCGCCGGTACTTTAGCCGCCTTGATCTGCTTTATCCTTTTAGTTATCAGCTCTTTCTTGATGGGTTTTGAATATACTTCCTGTATGACCTTGGTACTTTCATTCGGGTCGCAGTTCACTATCTTCTGGACCGCTTCTTCGGGGTTATCGTACCTTGTGGAAATACCTTCCAAGTGAAGCACTGCCGCGCCGCCAAGCTTGCCCATGGCGATAGCGAAATTGACATCTACCACGCCATCCATCGAAGAGGCCATTATAGGTACCTGGAACTTAATGCCGCCGATCTCAAAAGATGTATTGACATCGTTCGGATTTATAGTAAGGTCACCAGGAACCAGCGCGACCTCGTCAAAACCATAGCTTCTCCTGGCCTTACGTCCTATACCTACCCACATTCCCATAGCTTCCTCCTGTCTTGAACGGGTTGGACCCCGTAGTTATAAGTGCATGAAAAACAGCAATTTAGAGCGTTATATATCATATCTGGATCTAAATAATGTTAGTATGATACAAAAGTGTCCGCGATTTGTCAAGAGTACGGTATCTTTGTCCGGTAGGGCCTGTAAAAGCGGGTGAGACGGGTATTATACCATCTCCTCTTCTTCCTCCGACAAGGAAGAAGCATAGAACCCTTTCCAACGCATTTCCCCTACCACTCCCTGGGCTATATTGGTGAGATGGTCACCTATCTTCTCGAGGTTATCAACAAAATCGAGAAATACGATGCCGGCCTTGAGGTCGCATACACCCTCATTCAGCCTTCTGACATGGGACCTCTTCAGGTCCTCCTGGAAACGGTTTATCTTCTGTTCTCTTTTGAGCACGCTTTCAGCCATCACGGAATCGCTATTCCTGAGAGCGTCCTCGGTCTCTACCATCATACTGTTAAGTTCATCCCACATTAGGTTAAGCTCGCGGATAGCTTCGTCAGAAAAGGGAAGTTTTTGCTCGATCTTACGCTCCGCCAGCTCGACTATATTCTCCGAGTGGTCCCCAATACGCTCTATATCATTCACGCTATGGATAAGCACGGGGAGTTCTTCCGACTCTTCCTGCCCGAGATTCCGCTGGGAAAGGTCCACGAGATACTGTGTTATTGCCGACTGCAGGTTGTCCACCGCCTGCTCAAGCTTGGCGACCGGCCTCAGTTCGTTGAGGTCACCCCCTAAAAAACATTTTACCGAGTGGGCAACGGACCTGCGGGCTAACCCTATCATGCGTACGGTCTCCCTCCGGGCCTGCTCCATGGCGATAGGGGGCGTGTCCAACAAATGCACTTCAAGGTATTGCGGCCCGAGCTCAAGCGTTCCCTTCTTTTTGGGCACCATGAACACACTGGCTCTTTCAAGGAATCCTATGAAAGGCAGGAACATAAGGGAATTGGTCACATTGAAGAAACTATGCGCTACCGCGATATAGAGCATTATGTTCTTTAGCGTGACCTCTCCCGGGACCAATATATAAATAGCCTTTTCATACCATCCCGTGTATACGAATACCAGCATATACGCTACCCCTATGACATTGAACAGCGTATGCGACATCGCCGCCCTCCTCGCGGGCAGGGTGGTACCTATTGACGCGAGCTGGGCGGTAATGGTCGTACCTATGTTGTCACCCAGTATTATCGGTATGGCCGACGGGAGATCTATCAGCCCGTTAAAGGCCATGACCTGCACCACGGCAATAGTAGCGCTGGAACTCTGGAGTATTATAGTGAAAATGGTGCCTACCGCTACCCCTAGAAGAGGGTTGGTGCTGAAAGACAGGAATATATCCTTAACATACTGGCTGTCCTTGAGAGGCTCGAAAGCGTCCTTCATGACCTCCAGCCCGAGGAACAAGAGACCGAACCCCATGAGCACCTGACCCCAGAACTTCGCGTTCTTTGTCCTGAAAAAAGCATTCACGGCAAACCCTATCCCTATAGCCGGCAGCGCGTATTGCGTTACCTTGAAAACAGACATCGAGGAAACGAGCCACGCGGTGAACGTGGTGCCGATGTTCGCGCCCATTATGACGCTTATGGCCTGTTTCAGGGTAAGTAACCCCGCGTTCACGAACCCGACCACCATCACGCTGGTAGCACTGGAGGATTGGATAAGACATGTGACGGCCGCGCCGACCATCAAACCTACGAAAGGGACCTTGGTCACCATTGACAGTATCTTTTTAAGCCTGTCACCAGCTATCTTCTTCAGGCCATCCGACATCAGGCGCATGCCGAAAAAGAAAAGTCCCAGCCCGCCTATGAGCGAAAAAATGAGGTTTAGGTCCATTGGTCCCGTATCTGTTTATTTGTTGGCACCCTTAATATCTAAGGGAGAGAATTTGACAGCCTTAAATTAACACGAACTCTTTTGCCTGTCAAGAGGTAACGTCAGTTCCCCAGCCGAACAGTGTCAAAATAGCTTCTTACACACTCCATACAGGCCAGACAAGCCAGATAACTGGTCTTCGGGTTGTCCGGCGATGGGACATTCTCCGCCCTGAGAAAAAGCTTTCCGGCCTTTCCGTCGACCTCTATCTCGTGTATGTTCCGCGTATATTCCGGTGAAGTTACTATTCGCACCTTCGTTCTCTCAGGGCCGATACCGGCAAGCGACAACAACGCCGACACGTTGATGTTCTTGGGGAATTCTTTTACGGCATCAAGGGCCGATCCCTCGAATATCACGGTCTCCGTCCTGATGTTATCAAGCTCTATCGCGTTCTTCTGGATATATGGAGCGCCCGCGAGTGACGCGGGCGGCTTGCGTGTAGTTATCATAACACTGTCGATCCCGGCGATCTTCGCCGCCTTGATCCCGTCAATACCGGCTATTGCCCCCGACGGCAGGAACACCTTGATACCCGCCTCCCTGGCCTCTTTGAGGAGGCTTTCATTTCCCAACACACCGCCCGCGCTTATCACGATAACGTCTTTGTTCTTCCTGACAGCCGCGCTGAGCGCCGCGCGGACTATATCCGGACCGGCCGCCTCCACCACGACATCCGACATATCCACAAGAGCGTCCAGGTCCGGCGCCACAACGCAGTTCTTGATCCGTCCGGCCAGCGCGGTGACCCTTTCCGTGTTGATGTCGCATAAATTAGTACCGGAAACTTTAGCGGACAGTTCTTTCTCGATAAAAACAGCTATCGCCGTCCCGATGTTCCCACACCCTATTATCCCTACGGTCCTTTTTATGCTCATACTACTTCCAGCATCCTTTCGAGGGATTTCCTGGCCCTCCTGGCTACGTTCTCCGGCACTTCTATCTTGTAAACCATCTTTTCCAGCGATCTGGCGAGCCATCCCAGTGTCGTAAGTTTCATGTTGGCACATATGAACTGGTCTGTAGGCATATAGAACTTCTTCTCGGGGTTGTCCCTCTGCAATCTGTAATCTATACCTGTTTCCGTCCCAACAATGAATTCCTTACGGTCCGACTCCCTGACATGCTTGATCATCGCGGCCGTGCTTCCTATGTATTCCGCCAGGTTAAGCACTTCTTTCCTGCATTCCGGATGCGCGATGAACTCGGCGTCCGGATACATGTTCTTGGTCCTCACGACATCTTCCGCGGTCAGCCTCATATGAACCACACAGTACCCGTCCCACAGTATCAGCTCTTTCTCGGGAACATGCTCACGCACATATCTTCCGAGGTTCTTGTCCGGGACAAATATGACCTTATCTTCCCTGAGAGACCTTACCACTTCGATCGCGTTAGACGATGTGCAGCAGATATCACTTTCAGCCTTTACCGCCGCGGTCGAATTCACATAGCACACTACCGCAGCCTCGGGATATTCCTCTTTTTTCTTCTTAAGTTTCTCCACCGTTACCATGTCCGCCAGAGGGCATCCGGCTTCCTCGACAGGAAGAAGTATGGTCTTGTCCGGGCTGAGGATATACGCGCTTTCCGCCATGAATTTAACACCGCAGAACACCACGACTTTCTCTTTCGCGCGCGTTACTTCCCTGGCAAGCGCGAAAGAATCACCGGTGATATCAGCTACTTCCTGGATCTCATCCCGCTGATAATTATGCGCGACTATGAGCGCCCCCACCTTGTGCTTGAGCTCCTTTATTTTACGCTTAAGATGGTCCTTGTACCTTGCGTCAAATTCCTTGTACGGCATCTTTTCCTTTCTTTCGCGTAACGTGATAACACGATCTTCCCGGGTTCATATGATGACATTATCTATCAACCTGGTCCCACCCAGGAAAGCGGCCACCGCGATAAGTGTGCCTTCTTCCACCTTTTCCGTATCCTCAAGAGTATCCCTGTCGACGAAACCGATATAATCCACGCGGATATTCCCGCCTGATGACATTATCCGGCGCATCTCCTCCGATATCTTCCGGCTGTCACATTCCCCCGAGCATACCATTTCCCTGGCCGCAACAAGCGCTCCGTGGATCAACACCGCTTCATCACGTTCCTCGGTGGAAAGATAAGCGTTCCTGGAACTCATCGCCAACCCGTCCGGCTCGCGCACTATAGGCATTACTCTTATCCTTGCCGGGACATTAAGATCGGAGAACATTTTCTTGATCACAGCCGCCTGCTGAGCGTCTTTCTGCCCCAGGTATACCACATCAGGCTGTACTATATTGACAAGTTTCAGGACGACCGTAGCGACGCCCCTGAAATGCCCCGGTCTTGACGCGCCGCAAAGGTTTTCCGCGACGGTACCTTTCACGTCCACGTACGTACCGTATCCTTCTGGATACATCTCCGGGACCGACGGAACGAATATTACATCCACACGCTCCTTCTCGGCGACATGCCTGTCCCTCTCCTGGTCCCTGGGATATTTTCCCAGGTCCTCGTTCTGACCGAACTGCATGGGATTAACAAATACGCTCATCACCACCTGGTCGCATTCTTCCCTGGCGGCCCTGAGAAGACTGGCGTGTCCCTCATGGAGATACCCCATGGTCGGCACGAAGCCTATCCTCTCCCCACGGCCCTTTATCCTGGCCGCGATATCCGTCATGTCCTTCAATGCGGTAACTATTTTCATTTTGTTCTCACGTTCAGGTGAAAGGTCTGTGCCCGCATCCCGATATAGCTCGCGTACGGTCTTGTTCAGCACCGGATGTACCACATCAGGGGCTATTTCTTCCAATCCTTTCAGGACAAAACCTCTACGGTGCATCCTGGGGTGAGGTATAGTAAGATCTTGTTCGTCGATTACCATATCACCGAACAAAAGTATATCGATATCGATTATCCGCGGATAGTTCCTGGGAGCTTTACGGCGCCCCATTTCTTTTTCTATGGATTTAAGCCTGTCCAACATGTCCCTGGGGCCGATGCCGGTCTCTACCTTGATGACCCCGTTAAGAAAATCCGGCTGGGGCGGGCCTCCACACGGTCCTGTCCTGTACAATCCGGACCTTCGAAGTATCACGGTATCCGGGACCGCCGCTATCTTTTCAAACGCCTCCCGGACATTCCTCTCCGTGTCCCCTTCATTCGTACCTATGCCAAGATACACAATGGCCATTATACGGTCTTTTTATCCTTTAGCTGAAGAACGCGTTCTTGATCCTGCTCACGGCCTCTTTGATCGTCTCCTCGCCTACCGTAAGCGCCATTCTTACATATCCTTCACCATTTGGTCCGAACCCGTTGCCCGGGGTAACGATTATATCCGCCTTTTCGAGCATATCCTTTGCCAGCGACATAGAGTCATACGCGCCAAAGACCGGGGCCCACACGTAAAAAGTAGCTTTAGGCGACGGCACGTTCCATCCGGCTTTCCTCAACCCATCGACAAGCACATCCCTTCTCCCCTGATAGAGCCTGGACAGGACAGCCTTCACGTTATCGGCCTTTTTCAGCGCTTCGATAGAAGCTATCTGTATTGCCGTGAATATCCCTGAATCTATGTTCGATTTGACCTTGGCCAACCCGTTTATGATCTCAGGGTCCCCTATGGCCATACCGACCCTCCATCCTGTCATATTGAAGGTCTTGGACAGGGAATGGAACTCTATCCCCACCTCTTTAGCCCCTTCCACCTCAAGAAAGCTCATGGGCTTATACCCGTCGTAACTCATCTCGGTATACGCGGCATCGGCACATACGATGATGTTGTTCTCCCGGGCGAATCTTACCACTTTCTCATAGAAATCCTTTCCGCAGACCGCGCCGGTGGGATTATTCGGATAGTTTATATGGATAAGACGAGCACGTTTGGCTATATCCTTGTCTATAGCGTCCAGGTCCGGAAGAAAACCGTTCTTCTCAAGAAGGGGCATGAAATGGACCTCGCCCCCCGCGAAGATCGCGCCGGAATTGTACGGTGGATACCCCGGGTCCGGTACCAATACAACATCCCCGGGTTCAACAAAAGCGAGCGGCACATGCGCTATGCCTTCCTTGGACCCGAGTAACGGCAAGACCTCAGTGGCCGGGTCCACTTTGACGCCGAAACGTCCCTCGAACCAATCCGCCATGGCCCCACGTAACGTCTTAAGCCCGCGGTTCAGCGCGTATTTATGTGTGGCCGGGTCCATGCTGGCCTCATGCAGCTTTTTAATTATGAAATCCGGTGTCGGCGTATCTGGATCCCCTACGCCCAGGTCAATGACCGGCCTGCCTTCACTGACCGCCTTGTTCTTCGCCCTGTCTATCTCCTCAAAAAGATAAGGAGGGAGTTTTCTCAATCTTTCCGCTACTCTCACTTCCATCGTCATCCCTTTCATTGTTCTTACTTCAAACCCAGCACATCGGCCATGTTATAAAGCCCCGGTGCTTTCCCCTTTACGAATTTAACGGCCTCTATGGCACCAGCCACGAATACGTCGCGTGTTTTCGCGTCGTGCCTTATCTCAAGGGTCTCATACGGCGTGTCGAAAATTATCCCATGGTTCCCGACCACTTCCCCTTCACGGAACGCCTCGACCTGTACTTTCTTGCCGACAACATCCGATACGATCTTCGCCATCATCTTGGCCGTACCGCTGGGCGAATCCTTTTTATGCACGTGATGTGTCTCATCAATGCTTATATCAGAGATCGCGCCCAACGCTTTGGCGGCCTCGGCGATCATCTTGAACAACAGGTTGACCCCCACCGACATGTTCGGCGAATATACCACCGGTATATCCGAAGCGGCCGATCGTATCTTCTCCTCGGATCCGGCGTCCATCGCTGTAGTCCCGATCACGATCGCCACTCCGGCACGTCGCGCGGCCTCAAGATGGTCAAGCGTAGGACCGGGGAACGTGAATTCAATGATACAATCCACTTTCCCGCATGCTTCATCGATATCCGATGTGACCATGACACCCGTCCTGTCCGTCCCCAGGACCTCTCCGATATCCGCTCCTATGGAATCCGAGTCCGCGCTTTCTATCCCCGCGGAGATCTCGACCTCCGGGTCTTCCATGCACATGGCCGCGATACGTCTTCCCATCCTGCCACATATGCCGCTTATCCCGACCTTTATCATTTTCCCTCCGATCATCGGCCGCGTACGACCGGTGAATACCGTTATCCGACAAGCTCGTACTTGCTCAATATTTTCCTGAGCTTGTCCTTATTATCCTTTTCCATACCGCACAAAGGCATCCGCCACTCCTCCTGGACCATGCCCATCATAGCCAGGGCTGTTTTCACCGGTATGGGATTCGTCTCCATGAAAAGCCCCTTGCACAGTTCTATCATGCTGTAATGCAACTTACGGCTCTCTTCCAGTTTTCCCGCCGCGAAATGGGCGCACAGATAATGCACCATGCTCGGCACGACATTCGCCACCACGCTTACCACGCCTTTCGCCCCGATCGACATGAACGGTAATGTCATACCGTCATCACCGCTCATTACCGTGATATCACAAAGGGACAATATGTCCGCCACCTGTTGTACGCTTCCGGCAGCCTCCTTTATCGCCACGATATTATCGACCTTAGACAGACGCGCCACGGTAGCGGGACTCAGCGATATCCCCGTACGCGAAGGCACGTTGTAAAGCATTATAGGTATGGCGGCCTTAGCCGCTATCATGGAATAATGCCTGAACTGACCTTCCGGGGTAGGCTTGTTATAGTAAGGGGTTATTATGAGCGCCCCGTCACATCCGGCCTTCTTGGCGTAACATGTAAGGTCCATAGCCTCGGAAGTGGAGTTGGACCCCGTACCGGCCACTACCGGCACTCTTTTGTTCACCGTCTCAACGGTTATATCCATAAGCCGTTTCTGTTCCGTAGTGGTAAGCGTCGCCGCCTCACCGGTGCACCCGCACGGCACGATGCCATCGGTACCGTTCTCTATCTGGAACTCGATCAAACGTCGAAAAGTATCTTCATCCACTTTTCCATCTTTGAACGGGGTTACCAGAGCAACATAAGATCCCTTGAACATGATATGTTCCCCTTTCCTGAGAGCCTCAGCCCTTTATCGTATCCTTACGCTTTTCCTTCATATACAATTCGCGCTTCTCCCTCGAGACGCACGTTCGAGACCTTATCCGCGGATATCTTGAAATGTACCCTGAGCTTCTCTCCGCTTTGAGTAAGCATCTCAACGGGGCTTTTAACATACCCCAAAAGACCCAGCACCACGGCGGAGGCGACCGTACCAGTGCCACAGGCCAGCGTCTCGTCCTCTACTCCTCTTTCGTATGTCCTTATGCGGGCTGAATCCCCGGCCACATCTCCCACAAAATTCACGTTCGTGCCGTCGGGCTCAAAAAAACTGTGTGTCCTTATCGCCCGGCCCGCGCCCGTCACATCGTAGCCCTCGACATCCTCGACCAGATGGACAACATGCGGGACCCCGGTATTAAGGGAATGCAGGATCATCATGTTCTTTCCCACACCCAGTTTTATCCCCATACGGACATCCTTCGGGTCTCCCATCTTTATGGAAACCTCGCGGCCGCTGGTCTTCGTAGAGAGTATCCCCGCCCGTGTCTCCACGTCAAGCTCATCTCCCCATCCGGCCCTGCAAGCGTAATAAGCGCTGCACCTGAGACCGTTACCGCACATATCCACTTCGGACCCGTCAGGATTGATTATCCTCATCTTGAAGTCCGCCTTGTCGGACCTTTCCAGGACAAGCAGTCCATCGGCCCCCACCGACACCCTGCGCCGGCACAGGTCCCTGGCTATCTGCCCATAATCCAGTTCCCGGACATCCAGCTCCCCGGCCTTATTGTCGATGACGATGAAATCATTACCCGTACCTACGACTTTTGTAAAACATATATCGTGTTTCATGCTCATTTCAGCTCTTTCATTATTTTTTCACCGCGGACAAGGTCCTTATATGTCTCGGCCGGCCTTATAAGCCTTACAGCCCCGTCCATGACCATAAGTTCCGCTACACGCGGTCGTGAGTTGTAATTCGACGACATGGAGAACCCGTAAGCGCCCGCGCCCATGACAGCCAGGCACTCACCGGGAATAAGTTCCTGCAAGTCCCTGTCTAGCGCGAGATAATCCCCGCTTTCGCATATAGGCCCGACCACGTCGTATTTCTCCATATCCGTCTTACGCAGCGTTACCGGAAGGATCTCGTGATAAGCTTCATAAAGACTTGGCCTCAAAAGGTCGTTCATGCCCGCGTCGACTATAGCGAACTTCTTCCCCGTCGCTCCCGTCTTTACATAAAGCACTTTGCACACAAGCACACCGCTATTGCCGGCTATGAACCTGCCCGGCTCAAGTATTATGCGGAACGGCTTGTCCTTGACAAGCGGTACGATATGCGCCGCGAAATCCGCCGCGGTAGTAGTTTTTTCCTTCCCGTACACTATGCCGAACCCTCCGCCCAGGTCCAGCCATTCGATATTTATATTGCTCTTTTCGATAAAAGCGAGCACCTTGGTTATCGCTGACACGAAAGGCGCCGGGTCCGTGATCTGTGATCCTATGTGTACATGCAATCCCTTCAGGTCGACATGCGAATATTTATTGTCATTGTCAAAGATCTCCTCGGCAACATCAAGGGCTATCCCGAACTTCTTCTCTTTAGTCCCGGTCGTTATGTAATCATGAGTATCGGCCTTCACATCAGGGTTCACCCTTAATGCTACCGGCGCCCTCACCCCCAGCCTGTGAGCCACGGAATCTATCATTATGAGCTCGGATACGGATTCGACATTAAAAAGCAGTATCCCTTTCTTCAAGGCTTCCTTGATCTCTTCTTCGGTCTTCCCGACACTGGCGTAAACGATCTTCCCGTAAGGGCATCCTACCTTATCCGCCTTGAAAAGCTCTCCTCCGGACACTATATCCAGACCTGCCCCTTCCTTGACCAGCGCCCTGCATATGTTAAGGTTGGAATTCGACTTCATCGAAAAACATATGAGGGGGTTCACCTCAGCGAAAGCATCCCGTATACGCCTGTAGTGGTCCACTATGGTCCTGTAGCTATAAAGATAGAACGGTGTTGGATATTCCTTTATTATATCCGTCAAAGGCATATCCTCACATCCCAGGACACCGTCACGATAATTAAAATGATGCACTTTGCCTCCCTATCCTCTTAGCTTTTTCTTCCACCTGGCCACTTCTTTCCTGACCCTTTCCGGGTTAGTACTACCATATGTCTTCTTATTGCTGACGGAAGTATGCGGGTCAAGCAAGGCGAGGACATTTCCGTCCAATTCGACAGAAAAACTTTTCAGTTCTTCCGGTGAAAGCCCTGATATCTCCGTACCCTTGTCCAGGCAGTACCTGACCATTTTACCCACTATATCATGGGCCTCCCGAAATGGCACTTTTTTGCCGACAAGATATTCCGCGATATCCGTAGCGTATATAGCCTCATTATCGAGAGCCCTGACCATGGCCTCTTTATTGACCTTTATCGTTTCGGCAAGCCCCCTGAACATGGATAGCGATGATACCACCGTCTCAACGGATTCGAAAAGCGGTTTCTTGTCCTCCTGCAGGTCCCTGTTATACGTATGCGGCAGCCCCTTCATCAGTACCAGTATGGAATTCAAGGCGCTTATGACCTGGGCCGATTTCCCCCGTATGAGCTCCAGCACATCCGGGTTCCTTTTCTGGGGCATAAGGGAGCTTCCCGTACAATAATCCGCCCCTATCTCGACAAAACCGAATTCAGGGATACTATATAGTATCATGTCCTCCGCGAACCTTGAAAGATGCACGGATATGATGGAAAGGGCCGCGATGAATTCCGCTATAAAGTCCCTGTCACTGACCGAATCCAGGCTGTTGTCCGAGACCTTTCCGTATCCCAATTTTTCTGAGACAAAGTCCCGGTCAAGGTTAAGCGCCGACCCTGCCAGCGCGCCGGATCCCATAACACACATATCCGACCTCTTGAAGGCGTCGACCACCCTGCCTTTATCCCTCTCAAGCATCTCCACATAGGCCAGGACCAGATGGGACAAAAGTATAGGCTGTGCCCTGTTGAGATGCGTATATCCCGGGAGGATCACGTCGCCGGACCTCTCAGCCATAAGCACGAAAGATACCTGCAGTTCTTTTATCGCGTCCTCTATCCGTACAGCGCTATCCCTCAGATACAGCCTTACATCATTAACGATCTGTTCGTTCCTTGACCGGCCCGTATGAAGCTTCTTGGACGCTTCAGGCGCTTTTTTCTCTATATATCCCTGTATGGCGGAATGTATATCTTCGGAATCGGCGGGATCGAAGTTCCCTTCCTTTACCTCATTAAAAAGACCATCCAGGACCGAGATAAGTTCTTCATGCTCCGCCTTGGAAAGTATCCCCGCCTTTTCCAACATATCCACGTGGACCTTGCTGCTCACACAGTCGTAAAGGGCAAGCACCCTGTCTACGCCCAGGCTCGAGGTGAACCCCAGCACATCCGGGTTCATCTCCTTGCCGGTGAACCTTCCTCCCCATAATTTAGCAGCCATGACACTTTCTCCTTCCGATTCTCGGACGTCATCCCACGGTTATTTCTTATACGGCATCGCCCAAAGGTCTATGAACCCCTTGGCCAGCGACTGGTCGAAACGGTCGCCCTCGCCATATGTAGCCAGTTCTTTCTTGTAAATAGAGAACCGGCTTTTCCTGCCACATGCTTTAACGCCACCCTTGTAGAGCTTAACTTTCACCTCTCCCGTAACATTCTTCTGCGTCCTGTCGATCAAGGCATCCATAGACTCCCTCAGGGGGGTGAACCATAGACCGTTATATATCAGTTCCGAATATTTAACGGACATAACGCGTTTATAACTTCTTACCTCACGATCAAGGACCATTTCTTCCAGGGCTGAATGAGCCTCATAAAGTATGGCCGATCCCGGGGCCTCATATATCTCCCGGCTTTTTATCCCGACCAGCCTGTCCTCGATCATATCTACCCTGCCTACTCCATGCCTGGCCCCTATCGCGTTCAGTTTCGCCACCAGTTCCACCGGGCCGTACGTTCTCCCGTTGACAGACACCGGCACGCCTTTGGCGAACCCCACGGTCACGTATTCCGCCTTGTTCGGCGCCTTTTCCGGTTTTGATATCGTTATGTACGTATCGTCCGTCGGCTCGAACCACGGGTCTTCCAGCTTACCCCCCTCGATACTGATACCCCAGACGTTCACGTCTATACTGTAAAGCTTCTTCTTCGTCTGTTCGATAGGCACTTTGTGTTTTTTAGCGTAATCTATCTCTGATTCCCTGGTGGTAAGTTCCCATTCCCTGACGGGCGCGACCACCTCAAGGTCCGGGGCTTTCACATGGAACGTGACCTCGAACCTTACCTGGTCGTTCCCCTTGCCGGTACACCCGTGCGCCACAGCCGACGCTTTTTCTTTCCTTGCGAAATTCACCATGCCTTCGGCTATTATTGGCCGGGACAGGGCCGTCGCGAGATTGTACTTACCCTGGTAAAGCGCCCCCGCCCTGAGTGAACGGAACGCGTATTCTTCCACGAATTTCTTTTTAAGGTCGTCTACCACGCATTTTTTCGCGCCTATCGCGAGCGCCCTTTTACGCGCGCGCTCATTGTCACTGCCCTGGCCCACATCGCCCATATAACAGACCACTTCATATCCCCGGTCCATAAGCCACCTGATTATCACTGAGGTATCGAGCCCGCCCGAATAAGCCAGTACTATCTTTTTTTTGGACATTTCTTCTCCTTGTGGATTTGTGTAAGGACTATTTCCGCCCCAACAAGCTGAGCAATACCGCCTTCTGGACATGAAGACGGTTCTCCGCCTGATCGTATATTATGGAATTCTTTCCGTCTATCACATCCTCGCTTATTTCCTCTCCCCTGTGCGCCGGCAGGCAATGCATGACGAAAGCGTCCTTTTTTGCCGAGCTCATCAGTTCCTCGTTCACCTGAAAACCGGCAAAATCCCGTATCTTTTCGGCCTTTTCATGTTCCTGCCCCATACTTACCCACACATCGGTGTAGACCACATCGCTACCCGCCACCGCCTTTTTCGGGTCATCATATACTTCTACGGACGATCCGTTGGAGGAAGCCGTCTTCTGGGCCTCGGCGAGTATATCTTTTGCCGGGGCATATCCCTTGGGAGTAGCTATCCTGAGATCGACGCCTGTTTTCGCGCACACAAGCATCAGGGAATTAAGCACGTTATTGCCATCGCCGACATAGGACATGGTAACGCCCTTCATGCGGCCGAACTTCTCCTTCACCGTGAAAACATCGCTTAACGCCTGGCACGGGTGGGCCAGGTCCGAAAGGCCGTTTATCACTGGCACATCGGAATATTTCGCCAGGTCCTCCACGTCCTTGTGAGAGAACACCCTTGCCACCATACCATCAACATACCTGGAGATCACTCGCGCAACGTCCTTCACCGACTCTCTTTCGCCCATCTTTATCTCCCTGGGGCTAAGATAAAGCACGTACCCTCCCAGGTGTACCATAGCAACTTCGAACGATACCCTTGTCCTGTTAGACGGCTTCTGGAATAAAAGGGCCAGCGTCTTATCCTTGAAAACCTTCTTTTTGGATAGCGGCGCTTTCTTCAGTTTGGCGGCCGAACGCATGAGCCCCATTATGTCACTGGTGGTCATCTCTTGTATGGTAATAAGGTCTTTTGACATCATATTGCCTCCAGAACTTTTGATAGTTTGTCCAAAGCTTCGTCTATTTCTTCCTCTGTAACGGTGATAGGAGGCATTATCCTCAGGATATTTTTCTGGGTGCAATTTATGAGAAGGCCCTCTTTAGCGCATTTTCCCGGTACAGCTGTCGCGTCCTCCATGTTCATCACGACACCCAGCATCAGCCCCAACCCCTTTATCTGCCCTATAAGGCCACAGTCCTTTGACAGCTTCTCCAGTGACGCCCTGAGGTACGCCCCCATCTTCCTGGCGTTATCCAGGAGCGCTCCTTCCTCTATCGCGTCAAAAACACCGAGGCCCGCGGCGCACACAACAGATCCTCCGCCAAAAGTCGAGGCGTGGGTCCCCGCGGTCAGCACTTCCGAGAACTTCGTCCCGGCCACCATCGCGCCTATAGGCAGGCCACCTCCGAGCGATTTCGCCAGGGTCATCACATCGGGCTCTATCCCGAAATTCTTATAAGCGAACATCTCCCCGGTCCGCCCCATGCACGTCTGCACCTCATCCAGCATGAGGAGTACGTCATTATCCGTACAAAGGTCCCTTAGCTCCCTCATATAGGACACATCCGGGACATTTATCCCTCCCTCGCCCTGCACCGGTTCTAACAGCACCGCTACCGTCCGGTCGGTGAACGCGTTCCGTACGGCGTTAATATCGTTGAACGGCACATGACGGAACCCTTCAGGAAGCGGGCTGAAACCCTTCTTGACCTTATCCTGTCCTGTGGCGGTTATAGTGGCGAGCGTCCTTCCATGGAACGACCTTTCCATCGTTATTATCTCGAACCTCGACGGATTCCCGTACTTCCTCGCGAGCTTTATAGCCGCTTCGTTGGCCTCGGCGCCGGAATTGGCGAAGAACACCTTGCCGGGGAACGAATTCTCTATTATCCTTTTGGCCAGTACAGGCTGAACATCGTTGAAATAATTGTTTGAGACATGCAGTATGCGTCCCAACTGCCGGTTGATACCGTCCAGCACTTTGGGATGCCTGTGTCCTATTCCGCTTACGGCCCATCCCGGAAAAAAATCCAGGTACTTTTTGCCGTCGACATCTTCCACATAACTGCCCTCACCCTTGACGAGACATATCCCCTCATAGGTGTAAGTGGCCATCACATACTTGCCGTAAAGTTCTTTTATCTCATCTGTATTCATTTTCCCCCCAGAACGGTCCGCTAGCAGGGTCATCCCTGGACTATCTCGGTACCGATACCTTTATCCGTGAACATCTCAAGAAGCAACGCGTGGGACAGATTGGCGTCAACAATATGGGCCTTTCTTACATTGCCCCGCAACGCGTGTAGACACGCCTTCACCTTAGGCACCATGCCTCCCTTGACCACTCCGGTCTGCATAAGATGCTCGACCGTTTCCATCGTTATGGAGTGGAATATCGAATCGGGATCGGACTGATCCCGAAGAACGCCCCTTACATTGGTCAGGACAACGAACTTTTCCGCGTTCAAGGCTATGGCGATATTACTGGCAGCCTCATCGGCGTTAATGTTATAAAGCATATTGTCCTTACCTTTTCCCACAGGACAGATCACGGGTATTATGTTGGTCTCTATAAGCCTGTTAAGTATGGTAGTATCCACGGCTTCGACGCTGCCTACATATCCCAGGTCCGGACCGTCGCGTTTGACCGCCCTCACCATATTGTTCTCCTTGCCGCTAAGCCCGAAGGATTCACCGCCAAAATCGTTTATCTCCTGTACGAGCTTGGAGTTGACCTCCATAAGTACGGAATCCACCACTCCCATAGACCTCTCACACGTTACCCTGAGACCGTCAACGAACTTGGTCTCGATATCGGATTCCTGGAGTTTCTTGGTTATGTTAGGTCCCCCGCCATGTACCAGTACGGGCCGCATGCCCGCGTACTTCATGAATACGATATCCTGCAGTATCATCTTGCGCGAAGCGTCATCATGGAGTGAGCTGCCACCGAACTTTATCACTACCACTTTGTTATAGAACTTCTTTATGTATGGCAGCGCTTCTATGAGCACTTCACTTTTCTTTATCGCGTTCTCCATGCATGTCTCCTAATATAGGAGCGGACCCGTCGCCCGCTCATGTTGTATAATAAGAGTTCAACGTTATGTATTTTTTCGATATATCGCAGGAATACACCACATGCTCCGCGCTACCCGCGCAAAGATCCACCTCTATGGTGACATCCCTGCCCTTGAACACTTTCGACGTTCTCCTCTTCGCGCGCGTGGCGAATCTGCCATTCTTATAAAAGGTGACGCCATCCAACCGTATTACCATCTTTTCCGGGTCGACCTTGACGCCGCTGGCGCCTATGCTTGACGCTACCCTCCCCCAGTTAGGGTCCCCGCCCAGTACGGCACACCGCACAAGAAGGGAACTGGCTATGGCTTCCGCCGCTTTCTTCGCGTCCCTTTTCGTGACCGCTCCTTTTACCCGGGTCTCGATCATCTTAGTCGCGCCCTCTCCATCCCGTACTATCATCTTAGCGAGGGCAAGCATGACCTCCCCGATGTTCTTTGTGAACACGTCAAGGGCCCTGCCGGGGCCGGTTATAGACCTGTTCCCGGCCGCGCCGTTGGCCATGACTATCACCGAGTCGTTAGTGCTCATATCACCGTCCACGGTTATGGCGTTGAAAGAATCCGCTACCCGTTCCCGCAGGGCCCCTTCCAGCGCCTTACGCGTGATATCCACGTCCGTAACGATATAACAAAGCATGGTGGCCATGTTAGGCTGTATCATACCGGCGCCTTTGGCTATCCCGGATATAGTTACCTCCTTGCCACCACACTTGAATTTCCTGACCTCGATCTTGTTGAACCCGTCAGTAGTACTTATCCCTTCGGCTGCGTCCCCGAGCCCTTCACGGGACAACGCTTTTATGAGCTTTTTCATCCCACCAAGTATCTTCCTGATAGGCATGAACTGGCCTATTATGCCCGTGGATGACACCAATACTGAATTTTCCGGCACATCCAGGAGTTCCGCCGTCCTGGTGGCCATGGCCTCGGCATCCTTTATGCCGCGCTGACCTGTCATACAATTCGCGTTCCCGCTGTTCACCACTACCGCCCTTACGGGCACTTGCGCCGCTAGTTTTCTCTCACAAACTATGACAGGCGCGGCCTTCATCGTGTTGGTCGTGAACATACCGGCCGCGTTACACGGATAAAGAGAGAAAATAAGCGCGAGGTCCTTGCGCTTCTTCTTGACCCCGGAATGTATCCCGGATGCCATGAACCCTTTGGGAAGAAGAAAATGCTCCATCATCCACCTTAATTTATATGCTTTGAGAACGTTCCCTGATCCACGCCCCGTCGGCACCACGCCCCGGGACTATATCAATCCGTCCGTCTCTTTCAGCCCGGACATTATGTTCATGTTCTGTACGGCCTGGCCGCTGGCCCCTTTGAGCAGGTTATCAATAACAGAGACTATGATCAGCATGCCCCTGGCGACCTTTATGCCGATGTCGCAGAAGTTCGTACCTGCCGCGCCGGCTATATCAGGCATTACCCCTTCGGGCATAAGCCTGACAAAAGGCTCATTCCCATAGGCCGCCTGGAACATCTCCCGCAAGTCCTTTTCCGGCGGTAATCCCTTATGCTCGACATATATGGTCGAAAGGATACCCCTCCTTACGGGCAAGAGATGCGGAACAAAATTCACTTTTATCTCTCCCTCAGCCGCCAACGACAATATGGATTCCATTTCCGGTATATGCTGGTGGGCGTTCTCCTTATAACTTTTGAAATTACCGTCCACCTCGGTAAAGGAAAGCTCGACGGCGGATTTCCTTCCGGCTCCGGAAGCCCCGCTCTTGGAATCGACTATCACGGTAAGCCCGAGTTCCGACAACATCTTAGCGATGGGCATAAGTCCGAGGATCACACTTGTAGGATAACATCCCGGGTTAGCCACCAGTGAAGCGCCACCGATATTTTTCCTGTTCATCTCCGGAAGGCCATAAACAGCCGAACTTATGTTCTTTTTGTCCCCGTGCTCGATCCCGTAATGGCTGGCATATACATCCGCGTTAAGACGGTAATCGGCGCTAAGGTCCACGACCTTAACTCCCCTCTCCAGGAATTGCGGAGCGACTTGCATGGACACGGTGTGTGGCAGCGCAAGGAATACCAGGTCACTGCCCTCGGACACCTCGTCCACATCCAGTTTTTTGCAGTAAAGCTCCGTCCGCCCCGCGAACCTCCGATAAACATCGGCGTATCTTGTCTCTTTATCGAACCTTGCCGTAAGAAAAGATATGTCAGTTCCCGGATGCTTTAGAAGGAGGTCCACCAGTTCCTGCCCGGAATACCCGGTAGCTCCGACCACCGATACCTTGACCATTTTGTCTCCTTTTCGCCTCATATAAATACCCCGTGCCTAGTGATAATTAATTATAACTAACATGTATAGTTTGGGTTATATATAATAAGCCTTTGGTGTGAAACACAAGTATAAGATAAATATTATTTGATGTCAATCAAAAACCCATGACAGCCCGGTCACGTTCCACCGCGGGAACGCTATAAAAAAAGGCGGACCATTTTTCAATGATCCGCCAGCGAGCTCAACGCCTTTTCCACCGGGAAGTACGGGCAGAAAAGAACTATCTCTTAGAGAACTGGAATCTTTTGCGTGCTCTTTTACGACCGTACTTCTTACGTTCTTTCGCTCTTGGGTCCCTGGTAAAGAAACCGGCCTTTTTAAGCTTGAGGCGCAGGCTCTCATCTGCCTTCAAAAGCGCCCTTGATATACCCAACCTCAAGGCCCCCGCCTGACCGCTTATCCCACCGCCATCTATCGTGGCCAGTACGTCATATTTTCCCTGCAGGCCAGCGAGCTTGAACGGCATCATTACATCAATGCGGTGTGTCTCTCTGGGGAAGTATTCCTCAAACTCGCGTTTGTTGATCTTGACCTTACCCGTCCCGGGTCTGAGCCTTACCCTGGCTACAGACTCTTTTCTTCTCCCGACGGCCACGAACTCAATAAGTTGTTCCATTTATTAGCACCTCTTGTTATATCTTTTTTTCAACCGGTTTCTGCGCCGTATGAGGATGCGCCTCACCAACATACAGCTTAAGTCTCTTCATCATCCTGTCCCCGAGCCTGTTCTTCGGAAGCATACCCTTGACCGCGTGCCTCAGTATATGTTTCGGGTGTTTCTCCTGCATATCCGAATAAACGGTCACTCTCTGCCCTCCGGGATATCCCGAGAATCTTTTGTATTCCTTCTGAAGGCTCTTCTTGCCCGTTATCTTGATCTTTTCGCAGTTAAGGACAACAACACCTGCTCCATTATCAACATGCGGGGTAAAATCAGTACGGTACTTCCCTTTCAACAGGGTCGCGATAGCCGTAGCCGCCCTGCCCAGCACTTTGCCCTGGACATCAACAACGAACCATTCGTGACAGGTTTCCTCATTTTTTACCATTTTAGTCATCTTCATGTGCGATCCATCCTCAATGATCATTTATAAATATAATAAGATCAGGCACCATATGTCATAACACCGAAATGCCAAATAGAGTTGTAAAATTAACATATTTAATAAGGTTTGTCAAGCTGAAAAATATATTAACCGTGTGGCAGGGCATCGGGACCTCCCTCCACGGGAAAGACGGAGAACCTTTGTCCCGGCGGGATATGTCCTGGGCTTGATGTTATCCCCTTGCGAGCATCACTTACCGATCACATTTTCGTATAACGCCCTCACCTGGTCCTTATAATACCGGTTGAACACCGATTTGAGTTCGGTCTCCCGTACGTTCTTTCGGAGAAAATCGCTTCTTTTCTTGTTCTTACGGCGTTGTTCTACCAGGGTCACCTTGTGTGAATAGTTCTTTTTCATCCGTATCCCCCCTTATCCTTCTTGGCAAAGACCACGGTACCGTCATCCCTCACCTCAAATATCACTTTATCCCTGCTTTGTATCTGGAAATAATCCTGTAAGACCTTGGGAATGAAGATCTGTCCCCGGTCTGAAACTGTTGCCTTGAACTCAAAACGCGGTTTGCGCATAACGAATAACCTCCAACAAGTATAAAACAAGTATATAACAAGTATTTATACTTGTCAATAAAACATAAGACTATTTTTTGGAATAAGTTACAAGATATTATTTTGGAAATTAGATAGTGAAAATGACCTACATATGACGTTCAGAACGCGAGGATCAGTATCTCACTTCGACAAGGAACAGCCCTTTGGCAGGCGCAGTGGGACCGGCGTGTACCCTATCCTTTTTCTCCAGTATGGCCTTCATGCTGCCCGGGGGGAGGTATCCCCTTCCGATATCCACCAGCGTACCCACTACGTTACGTACCATATTGTACAGGAACCCGTCGCCCTTAACGGTCACGTGCACGTTCTTCCCGGCCTTACGGATACTTATACCGGATATGGTCCGCACGGCCCCCCTTTCGATCTTGTCCTTTGCCTGAAATGACTTGAAATCATGTTTGCCCAGAAGCGCCCTGGACTCCTTCCGCATAAGAGCGATATCCAGCCGGTATGGCACCCTCCAGGAATATTTCTCGATAAAAGGGTCCCTCTGGCGCGAGTTGAAGATATGATATGTATATTTCTTAGAGACCGCGCTGAAACGTACGTGGAAATCGGCATCGACCTCTTCCGCCGAGATGACCGAGATGGTCTCAGGCAATACCGGATTTAGCGCGAGAGGCAACTTTTCCACGGGTATGGTGTGCGAGGTCTTGAACCCGACCACCTGGCCAAGCGCGTGTACACCCGAATCCGTGCGGCTGGCCCCATGTACCCTGTGCTTACGCCCCAGCACCCGCCCTAGCGCGCGTTCCATCATTTCCTGTACGGTCAGGCCGTTATCCTGGAATTGCCATCCCTTGTAGTCCGT
The DNA here is from genome assembly GCA_028715965.1 of Candidatus Omnitrophota bacterium. NCBI lineage: Bacteria > Pseudomonadati > Candidatus Omnitrophota > Candidatus Omnitrophota bacterium. The sequence goes on from JAQUQS010000005.1 coordinate 93,883, forward strand.
ACCGTCATAGGCGATCACAAGTTTAATGTTACGCATGATATGTCAAACAGCCCACGGCTCACAGGCCGATCAATTTCTCGGCTATCTGTATAGCGTTAAGCGCGGCACCCTTCCGGAGATTGTCCGCGACGACCCACATATTAAGACCGTTCTCGACCGACCCGTCCTCGCGTATCCTCCCGACGAACACCTCATCCTGCCCTTCAACATCTATCGGCATGGGATACTTACCACCTTCGGGGTCATCCACCACTTTCACTCCCGGGAAATCACCTATCAAGCTCATTGCCTCGGCGCGGGACACCTTTTTCTCGGTCTCGATATTGACGCTTTCGGAATGTGCGTAGTACACCGGTACCCGCACACAGGTAGAAGTAAGTTTAAGCCCGGGCAGCTCCATTATCTTACGCGTCTCGTGCACCATTTTCATCTCTTCTTTTGTATAGAGATCATCCAGGAAAACGTCTATCTGCGGGATAACGTTATACGCTATCTGATGCGCGAACCTGCTTATCATCTCCGGCGGCACGGTATGCTCTCCGATGCCATAATGAGAATCTTTTTTTGCCAGCCTCGTCACCTGGGATTCCATCTCAAGTATGTTCTGTTGTCCCGCCCCCGATACCGATTGGAACGTGGTGACCACCACTCTCCTGATCGGAGCCACATTATTTATGGCGCATAAAGGAAGGACCATCTGGATAGTGGAACAGTTCGGGTTCGCGATTATACCCTTGTGGCGTTCAATGGCGTGCGGGTTCACTTCCGGCACCACAAGCGGAACGTCCTTGTCCATACGAAAAGCGCTGGAGTTATCCACGCATACCGCGCCCGCCCTTACCGCGTGCGGCAGGAACTCCTTGCTCCTGGTCGCGCCGGCGGATGCCAGTACGATGTCGATACCATCGAAGGACTCCTCGTTCAGCACGCGCACTTCTATCCCCCGGCCCTTGAAATCCAGTTTCCTGCCCTGTGACCTTTCGCTGGCCAGCAATCGCAGCTCATCTATTGGAAAACCTCTTTCCTCAAGTATCCAGAGGAACTGGGTCCCCACCGCGCCGGTGGCCCCCATTATCGCTACATTATACTTACTCTTCTTCTTCAACATATAACCTGCCATTCTTGTTTATTTTAACGCCTTAACTACCATATCTCCTATTTCCGAGGTCGAATGGCCCATCTGGGCGGCTCTCATGCTCTTCATCTTAGGAGTAACATCGGCTATAGCTTTTTCGATCGACGCGGCGGCCTTGGCCTCCCCGAAAGACGCCAGCATCATGCCCGCCGACCCTATGGCCGCCAGCGGATTTATCTGATTCTTGCCGGTGAAGTTCGGCGCGGTACCACCTATCGGCTCGAACATGGACACTCCTTCCGGGTTGATATTCCCTCCGGCGGCGATGCCCAGCCCACCCTGTATTACAGCGGCAAGGTCCGTTATTATGTCCCCGAACAAATTATCGGTAACTAACACATCGAATTTTTCGGGACACTCTATCATATATAATGTCATCGCGTCGACATGCACATAATCCCTCTCGATATCGGGGTACTCATTCTTCCCTATCTCGTTGAACGCCCTGTCCCACAGGTCGAACGCGTATGTAAGCACGTTGGTCTTCCCCACAAGGGTGAGCTTCTTTTTCCTGTTACGCTTCCTCGTATGATCGAAAGCGTACCTCAGGCATCTTTCCACTCCTTTACGCGTATTTATGGAGGTCTGTATCGCGACCTCGTCCGGTGTCCCTTTCTTCAGGAATCCGCCTGAACCGGTATACGCCCCTTCTGTATTCTCACGCACGACCACGAAATCTATATGTTCCGGCCCTTTTTCCTTTATCGGCGTATATACGTTGGGATACAGTTTTACCGGCCTCAGGTTTATATACTGGTCCAGCTCGAACCTTAACTTCAGGAGTATGCCGCGCTCCAGTATCCCGGGCTTGACGTCGGGATGCCCTATGGCCCCAAGATACATGGCGTCATATTTCCTGAACTCATCAACAGCTCCTTCCGGCAATACTTCCCCGGTCCGGAGGAACCTTTCCCCGCCGTAATCGAATTCCGTGAACTCCATTTTTATGCCATAAAGCGCGCATACGGCATCCAGCACCTTACGTCCTTCCCTTATGACCTCCGGTCCGGTACCATCACCCGGCAGGACAGCTATCTTATACATATTCTTCCTTTCCGCTCGCTGCGGCGCTCTTCATCGTTATTTTTTCTTCTTGGCGTACGACATCAACCCGCCCGCCTTGATGATGTCCTTTATGAACTTCGGCAGGACATCGGACTTATATTTACGCTTCTGTCCGGATCTTGTTATCTCACCCTTGTCAAAATCGATATCAGTTATGATATCGCCCTCCTTGAGCCCATCGGCGGCTTCCGGGCTGGTAAGTATCGGGAGTCCTATGTTTATGGAGTTACGGGAAAAGATCCGGGCGAAACTCTTGGCGATCACGCATGATACTCCCGCGGCCTTTATACACATAGGCGCGTGCTCCCTTGATGAGCCGCATCCGAAATTGTCTCCCGCGACGATAACATCCCCTTCTTTCAGTTTTTTCACGAATTCGGGATCCGCGTCCTCCATACAGTGTTTCGCGAGCTCCACAGGATCGGACGAGTTCAGGTATCGTGCCGGAATTATTTCATCGGTATTAACATCATTGCCGAATTTATGCACTTTGGCTTTAAGGTCCATATATCTCCTTTTCCGTCACAGGTCAGAGGGATGCGTTATCCGTCCCTTTACCGCGCTGGCGGCCGCTACGGCCGGGTTAGAAAGATAAACAAAACTTTTCGGGTGCCCCATGCGGCCCACGAAATTCCGGTTGGTGGTCGATATCGCCGTCTCGCCTTCGGCCAATATGCCCATATGCCCGCCTAGACATGGCCCGCAGCTGGGAGTACAGAACACCCCGCCCGCGCGTATGATGGTCTCCGCGTATCCCTCATCCACGGCTTCCTCGTATATGGCCTGTGTCGCCGGTATCACTACCAGTCTGGTATTCGGGTCAGTCTTCTTGTTCTTCAGGACAGCGGCCGTGGTCTTGAGGTCACTTATCCTGCCGTTAGTACATGAACCTATGACGACCTGGTCCACTTTGACATCCTTATAATCCCTTACCGGTTTACCGTTGGAAGGAAGATGCGGGGCCGCCACGACCGGCTCCAGTTTTGACACGTCATATTCCCTCACATCGGAATATACCGCGTCCTTATCACTCGAGTAAAGCTTATAGGTCTTCCGCGACGGTTTATACTTCCGGATCGCGGCCTTCACATATTTTTCGGTTATCTTGTCCGGCGCTATCACCCCGTTCTTTGCCCCGGCCTCTATCGCCATGTTACACATGGAGAACCTGTCATCCATCTCAAGCGTTTCTATGGCGCTACCCGTTATCTCCAGAGCCTTTCCAAGTGCCCCGGCCACCCCGAGATCGGATATGGCGTGCAAGATAAGGTCCTTCCCCGTGACCCATTTTCGGGGTTTACCCGTGAACCGGAGAAGTATGGTCTCCGGGACTTTCAGCCAGCACTCCCCAAAAGCCATGGCGTAAGCCAGGTCCGTACTACCCATCCCCGTAGTGAACGCGCCTAAAGCCCCGTGCGTACACGTATGTGAATCCGCTCCTATTATCAGGTCACCCGGGAGCACTAATCCCCTTTCCGGCAAAAGAGCGTGTTCTACCCCCATTTGGCCCAGCTCAAAATAATTGGATATCCCGAACTCACGGCAGAAATCCTTGAGTATTTTCGCCTGATTAGCGCTCTGCATATCTTTAGCGGGTAAAAAATGGTCGGGCACAAGTACTATACGATTCTGGTTAAATACTTTTTTCAGGCCCAATTCCCGGAACTCTCTTATGGCTATTGGACTTGTGATATCATTACCCAGGCACAGATCTATATTAGCCATTACATAATCACCCGGCGCTATATCCTTCATGCCCGGCAGATGAGCTAATAATATTTTTTCGGTTATTGTATGACCCATGTTACCTCGCTTTATGGTTATATACCTTGACCTGAATGGTCAGTTTACCAAATTTTAAAACTAAAATCAATGAGTTTAAACCGGCCTGTACGGAGGGCTTACGCCTTATCAGATCATGGGTATGGCCGAAAGTAATGTCTTTGTGTACGGATGCCTGGGAGCGCGGTACAGGGTCTCCCTATCCGCCTGTTCGACTATCTTACCCTTGTTCAGTACCGCGACCTCGTCCGCCATGAATTCTACGACCCTAAGATCATGCGATATAAAGATATAGGTCGTCCCCATCTGCTCCTGTATATCCTTGAAAAGATTAAGTATCCCGGCCTGTATGGAAACATCCAGGCTGGATACCGGTTCATCCAGAACTATCAGCTCCGGACCATGTATTATTGCCCTTGCTATCGCTATCCTTTGCCGTTCTCCGCCAGAGAACTCATGTGGGAATTTTTCCTCGATCCCCGGGCGGGAGAGCCGCACCCTGCCCAAGGCTTCCGACACCATTTTCCGCCTGTCGGTTTTGTTCATACCTTTTATGAACAGGGGTTCCCCTACTATGTCCCCGACCGTCATCCTCGGGTTAAGGGAATTGTACGGGTCCTGAAAGACCATATCCAGGCTACAATTCACGGTTATCTTCCCCTCATCCGGCATGATCACCCCCGTGATCATGCGTGCAATGGTGGATTTTCCTGATCCGGATTCCCCCACTATACCGAAGGTCCCGCCTCTTCGCACGACAAGGTCTATACCATCCACCGCGCGGATGACCCTGTCATGTCCCGGGATGGCCGTGTTCCCGGATCTTCGAAAAACTTTACTTACGCCGATCGCCTCAACTAATATATCCATTAGAACCTTTCATCTCAGGCAGCCTCTTCCTGGCATCCCCGATCCTGGGTATGCTCTCCAAAAGAGCCCTGGTGTAAAAATGGTCCGGAGAGGACAAGACCTTGTCCACCGGACCTTTTTCCACTATCCCGCCTTTGAACATGACAAAAACATCATCCGCCATCATCTTTACCAGGGAAAGATCATGCGTTATGAAAAGTATCCCCACACCGTACGAACGCTGTAGTTCCCTTACCAGTGACAGCACTTTCATCTGGGTGGACACGTCAAGAGCGGTAGTTGGCTCATCCAATATGAGGAGTTCGGGTCCGCAGGCAAGCGCCATGGCCAGAAGCATACGCTGCTGCATCCCTCCTGAAAGTTCGTGGGGGTATTTCCTCACCGCGTCGGGAGCGAGCCCGACCATCTCCATAAGTTCCATAACACGCCGCGACACCTTCCATCGTTCTTTCGGAGCGTGCGCCAGGAGCGGTTCCGCTATCTGCTGTTCCAGCCTCATGACAGGATTAAGGACCTTGAACGGTTCCTGGAAAACCATGCCGATACGCGCTCCGCGTATAGCCCTCAAATCCCTTTCCGGTAAAGTACAGATATCAATATCACCGACCTTGATCGCGCCTTCCGTGATATCCGCCCCATACGGCAAGAGCCTGATCACTGACATGGCCGTCATGGTCTTCCCGCTACCGGACTCGCCCACAAGTGCCGTCGTCTTCCCGGCGGATACAGTAAGGCTGACGTCGGATACGACATCCCTGCTTCCTATACGGACGGTCAGTCCTTCTATGCTGAGGACATCAGGCCCCGGCGTCATCCTGGGCCTCCTTTCCCCTGTTACGGCCCACGGGGTCCAGTCTTTCCCTCAATGATTCTCCTACGAGATTAAAGCTCATGACCGTGACCAGTATGGCCATCCCGGGAAAGAACGTAAGCCACCACGCGTAATCTATATAGTTCTTCCCATAGGTTATTATGTTCCCCCAGCTTGGCATGGGTATCTGCACTCCCAGCCCCAGGAAGCTGAGAGCGCTCTCTACAAGTATGGCCGACCCGACACTCAGTGTTACACTTACATATACAGGCGCCATCGCGTTCGGCAATATATGCCGGAATATTATCCTCATATCCGGGACGTTCTGTATCCTGGCGGACATCACGAAATCCCTTTCCCTCAGGCTCAGGACCTCCGCCCGCACCAGCCTGCACAACCCCGGCCAGCTGGTGAGCCCTATGACCGCCATGACGTTCATCATATTGGGTCCAAGGAACGCTATGACCATCATGATAAGAAAGAACGTCGGAAAACAATACATTATCTCAACAAGCCGCATGATGAGATTATCCACCCATCCCCCGTAATAACCGCTGATCCCGCCCAGGACCACGCCAATGGACATCGAGATGAAAACGGCTATAAAAGCCACTGTCAGGGATATCCTGGTGCCGAACACCATGCGGCTGAACACATCCCTCCCCAGGCTGTCGGTCCCGAAAAAGTGTTCCAATGACGGAGGTTGTACCCGTGAACCGGTGGAAAGCTCCATATGGAGAGGATCATACGGCGCTATTTTAGGGGCGAATACCGCCAGGACCACCATAAGCGCGATTATCGTACCTCCTATATATACGCCGTATCTCCTCATGTCAATCCCTCCTCCCGAACCTTATGCGCGGGTCGGCGACCGCGTAAAGGATATCCGCAAGGAATATACCCACGAGCGTAAGAAAAGTGGAAAGTACGCCTACCCCCATTATCACAGGATAATCGTAGTTCATTATCGCCTCGTACCCCAGCCTCCCCATCCCGGGCCACGCGAATATGGATTCGAATATAAAGCTCCCGGAAACAAGCGCCGGCAGTGTTAGTCCCATCACGGTTATCACAGGTAAGAGCGCGTTCCTTAAGGCGTGCACGAAAATGACCCGGTTCTCACTGAGTCCCTTTGCCCTGGCCGCCAGGATATACGGCTCCCGCATGACCTCTATAACGCTGGCCCGGGTGTACCTGGAAAGTGAGGCCAGCGAACCGAAAGCCGTGGCGGTCACGGGAAGCACCATATGCCAGACAAGGTCCCTTAAACGGGCGGCACCACCAAGATACTCGGCGTACCATGGGGTCATACCGGATATCGGGAACCACCTGAGGTCCACTCCGAAAAAAAGGATAAGTATGAGCGCGAGCCAGAACGTGGGCATGGCATAACCGATGAACATCAGTAGAGTGGCCGTCCGGTCGAACCCACCGCCTTTACGGACCGCGCTTATCACCCCTACAGGCACGGCTATCAGAAAGATGATGACAAGGCTCGTGAACTGGAGGAGTAGTGTCGCCGGTATCCTTTCGGCTATCTTCTCCTTTACCGGACGTCCATCAATAAGCGATCCCCCGAAATCAAAAAGAACGAACCGCTTCATCCATAATACATATTGCTCAAGAACAGGCTTATCAAGATCGAACATCCTGTTGAAATCATCCCTGGCTTCCCCGGATATCTCCGGGTTAAGCCCGTATCTTATGCTGGCGGGATCTCCGGGGGCCACATGCATAACGATGAACAGTATGAATGATATGCCTAAGAGCATAGGCACTATCATTAGACATCTTTTGAGCAAATATTTTCCCATGATCAGAACGCGTATTTCACTTTGTTATCATCCACATACCACTCCACGAAATTATAACTTATTCCCGCGGGTTCCGGACGTATCCCGTTGAACCTGGAGTTGATGGCAGGTTCAGCGTAAGGATAAAAAAGGAAAGTATACGGCGCGGCATCGTGTATACGGGAATGTATGGCCCGGTATATCTCCCCTCTTCTGGCCGGGTCGAACTCCCTCCTGCCCTCTTCTATCAACCTATCCACCTCCGGATCGGAGTATGATATCAGGTTAAGCCCGTTCTCTCCAGCCGATGATGAATGCCATACCGCGTAAGGGTCCGGGTCCGCGGGGAGGGTCCAGCCTAAAAGCACCGCCTGGAACTTGCCGCCCTTCACGAACTGGTCCAGGAATGCCGCCCAGGCCACCACCTGTATATCGGTCTTTATCCCTATAGCGGCCCAATCCGACTGTATCATGGTAGCCACATCCTCACGTACCTGGTTGCCCTGATTTGTGATAAGTCTTACATGGAACTCCATGCCGTCCTTTTCAAGCACACCATCGTTGTCCACATCCGCCCACCCGGCATTCATGAGCAAACGCTTAGCTTTATCCGGGTCGTATACATATTCCTCCACGTTATCGTCATAATACGCGGTGCCCTTGATGAAGGGCCCGTCACAACGCTCACCCTGGCCCAGGAGGACCGAATCGATGATATTCCCGCGGTTTATGGCAAGACTCAGGGCGATACGTACGTTCCTGTCAGAAAAGAGGGGATCCCTGAGATTATATCCGACATACGTGTATGCATGGGCCAGATATTTATATTTATTGATCCTCCGTTTGAAACTATCACCGCCAGAGCGGTATACGTACTGATAAGGGTTGAGGTCCATGGAATCTATACTTTCGGTGATCAGCTCAAGGAACTGTACCGATTCATCCGGTATTATCCTGTAGACATATCTTTTTATCCCGGGGCATCCCCCGAAGTATTCCGTATTAGCCTCGAGTAATATATACTCGCCCGTCCTCCACCTGATGAACTTGTACGGTCCTGTCCCTATAGGGTCCCTGGCATGGGGCGATGACCTCATATCGCCCACTTCGGAAAATATATGCTCGGGGATTATCCCCATACCCAGTTTAAGTAACGCTGGAGCGTATGGAGCGGCATACTCGAACGTTATGGTACGGCTATCTTCCACTTTTATGCTCTTTATATCCTTGTATGCTCCCGTATAAGGGCACCCTGTCGCGGGGTCCAAGATGGTCTCGAACGTGAACTTGACGTCATTCGCCGAAAAAGGCCTGCCATCGTGCCATTTCACGCCATCACGCAACTTGAATGTTATGGAAAGACCGTCCGCCGACACCACCCAGCTCTCCGCCAGGTCCGGGACTACCGTAAGGTCCTTATCGACCTTTGTCAGGCCGTTATATACCATACCGCATATCGAGCTGGACGCCACATCGTCCGCCAGAAAAGGGATCAGTATGCGCGCGTCCCCCGTGCCTGCCGAAACATAAGCATCCCGCGGTGTACGTGAAGCAGTCGCGGCATCGGCATAAAAGAACGGTAACATCAATAAAAAAAAGACCGTTACCCCTGCAAGGGATAACGGTCCTTTTAGCAAAACACAGTTCTTCAAGTGACCTCTCACATAAAAATAGCGGTTGGATCCCCTATTTGACCTCAACATTGCTCTCGGCCGGCATACCTTCCTCGTATCCGCCCGACTGCTCCTGAACGGTCGTGACAACCTCCGTCGCGGCCTCCTGGGCCTTTTGCCCGGCAGAGTCGTCGCCCGCGGGCACTTCCGTGGACACCGGCATTACCGTCCGATCCACACGCGCCGTGTCAAAAAGCGACTTTCCACTACGCGCGGTGACCATACCAAGCGCCAGCGACGTAATGATGAAAAGAATAGCGCACACTTCCGTAGCCTTCTTAAGCATTTCGGGTGCCTGGGTCCCAAGAATGGACTGTGCCATCTCCCCTCCGCCTAATGCTTCCGTAAGTCCACCGCCGCGTCCCGCCTGCAGCAAGATCGTGGCTATGAGCACTATACATACTATAACATGGACAATAACCAGCAGTATGAACATATCAACCTTTTCCTTTATTTTTGAGAATACAGTTTCGATGTGGTCTTTACCATATCGAGGAAGCTCTCCGCTTTCAGGCTTGCCCCACCTATGAGCCCGCCGTCTATATCCTTTTCCTGCATGAGTTTCTCAACATTATCCGGTTTTACGCTGCCACCGTAAAGCACCCGTATGCTGTCCGAAAGAGCCTCGGAATACATCTCGGACAATAAACAGCGTATCATGGCGTGAACTTCCTGTGCCTGTTCCGGAGTCGCCGTTCTCCCCGTACCGATAGCCCACACGGGCTCGTACGCGATTATCAAAGTATCTATGTAAGCTTCACTGAAACCTTTCAGCCCTCCAGTGACCTGGGTCCGGACCACTTCCATGGTCTTGCCGGCCTCTCTTTCCTCCAGGGTCTCGCCTACACACATTATCGGGATAAGCCCGCCATCTATGGCGGACTTGACCTTCAGGTTAACCGTCTCGTCCGTTTCCCCGAAATATTTACGCCTCTCGGAATGCCCGATTATCACGTATTTACATCCGACACTCTTCAGCATATGAACGGACACCTCACCGGTGAACGCGCCTTCTTTTTCCCAATAACAATTCTGTCCCCCGACACCTACATTGCTATCACTCAGCATTTCCCCTACTTCTCCCAGGTCAACGGAAGGCGGGCAAACCACCATTTCCACATTATCCACGTCGTAGGCCCCTCGCTTTATAGCGTTCGCCAGCTCAACGGCCTCGTTGACATCTTTATACATCTTCCAGTTACCGGCTATTATCGGTTTGCGCATGTCCTTCCTTTCACTTTTAGAGAATATTCCCTTATCCTACGGGGATCACTTGTCCTGGAGTACCGCTATCCCCGGCAATTCCTTGCCTTCAAGATACTCCAGAGAGGCGCCTCCGCCGGTCGACATATGCGACATCTTATTCCCCAGCTTGAGGGCGTTCACGGCCGCGGCGGTATCCCCGCCCCCGATAACGGTGGTCGCGTCCAAGCCGGCGATGAATGTCGCCAGTTCTTTCGTCCCCTTCATGAAGGGTTTCATCTCAAAGAGCCCCATAGGCCCGTTCCATACTATGGTCTTTGAATCCTTAAGCACGGATTTATACTTCTTGATGGTATCAGGCCCTATGTCCAAGCCTATCCACCCATCCGGGATATGTTCCTTTACGGTCTTCCTTTTCGCCGTCTCGCTCACTTCCTGCGCGACCACATGGTCCTGGGGCAGGAAGATGCTCACCTTTTTCTGGCTGGCTTTCTCGAATATCTTGTTCACGGTATCGACCATGTCGTTCTCCACCCTTGAGGCCCCGATCCCCTTAAGTCTTGATCTGAGGAATGTATAGGCCATAGCCCCACCGATAAGCAGGTATTCAACCTTATCAAGCATGTTCTCGATGACCGGGATCTTATCCGCCACTTTCGCCCCGCCAAGTATCAGGCAGAAAGGCTTCTCCGGATGTTTGGTGACCTTTTCGAAATATTCTATCTCTTTCTGTACGAGGAAACCCGCCACCGCCGGAAGAAATTCAGCTACACCCGCGGTTGACGAATGTGCCCTATGACACGTGCCAAAAGCGTCATTAACGAACACATCCCCCAGGGAAGCCAGTTGCTTTGAGAATTCCGGGTCGTTCTTGGTCTCCTCTTTATGGAACCTCAGGTTCTCCAGGAGGACAACATCCCCTTCATTCATGGCATTGACCGTCCTAAGAACCTCGTCCCCGACACAATCGTTCAGTTTTTTCACCGTCTTGCCGAGAAGCTCGGACAATCTGGCGGCAACCGGGTCAAGAGAGAATTCCGGTTTGACCTCGCCCTTAGGTCTGCCGAGATGGCTCATAAGCACCAGTTTACCGCCTTCTTTCAGGATGTACTCGATCGAAGGCATGGCAGCCTTTATCCTGCTGTCATCGGTTATGTTCCTCTTGTCATCCAAGGGAACATTGAAATCGGCACGCATAAGAACCCTTTTACCCTTTATCTCGACATCCGTGAGCGTCTTTTTCATTACATACCTCCATATGTTATTGAGGACGGGCACCTCCCACCGGAAGGTCCGTCCTCAATATATCCCGAAGAACTAACAATCAGCAATATCACTTCGCGAGTTTTGCGACCAGATCCACGACCCGGTTGGAGTAACCCCATTCGTTATCGTACCAACCTATGACCTTCAACAGGTTGTCACCCATCGTCATGGTCGAAAGCGCGTCAAATATACAGGAATGCGGGTTACCGATTATATCAAATGACACTATCGGGTCCGTCGTATATTCCAATATACCCTTCAGCTCGCCTTCGGCCGCTTTTTTCATAGCGGCGTTCACTTCTTCCACGGTAGCGTTCTTTTCAAGCTCGACCACCAGGTCCACTACGGAACCGTCTTTTACGGGAACTCTCATGGCTCCGCCGTTAAGCTTGCCCTTAAGTTCCGGCATTACCACCCCTACCGCCTTAGCCGCGCCGGTAGTGGTCGGTATGATACTTTCACATGCCGCGCGCGCTCTCCTGAGATCCTTGTGGGGCAGGTCCAATATGCTCTGGTCATTGGTGTACGCGTGCACAGTGGTCATAAGCCCCCTCTTGATACCAAAGGTCTTATGGAGCACTTTCACCATCGGGGCGAGACAATTGGTCGTACATGACGCGTTGGATACTATCTTGTCCTCGGCCTTGAGATCGGCGTCATTCACCCCAAGCACTATAGTGTTGTCTATCTGGTCCTTTGACGGTACTGTCAAGAGCACCTTCTTGGCGCCCGCCTTGATATGCAGGTCAAGCTGTTCCTTGGCCCGGAATACACCAGTGGACTCGACAACTACCTGTACGCCCCTGGCTCCCCACGGAAGCTCGGCGGGGTTCTTAATGCTGAGTATCTCTATTTCCTTGCCGTTAACCACTATGGATTTCTCTTTCGCCTCGACCGTTCCCTTGAACTTGCCGTGGACGGAATCATACTTCAAGAGGTGCGCGAGCGTTTTGGCGTCCGTAAGGTCGTTTATCGCTACGACATCGAACCCGCCGCGTTCCTGCATTATCCTGAAGACCATTCTGCCTATCCTACCAAACCCATTGATACCTACTTTTACTGCCATTTTTTCCTCCTTGATATTGATATTAAGAAAAGGACCTCTTTAATTTTGAATGGGTATTATATCCTCTTATCGCTATTTCTTCAACATCTTTTTGGCGTGATCCGGGAAAAAGTGCCCCCTCCCGATCAGGCAGGAGGTTCTTCGGCGGAAAGACCCGGACCAACCCCCCGCAGAGATAGAAAAACGAAAAGGACCCACATTACAAGGACCGACATCGCGCCGGACCCCAGGCTCTTCATAAATCGGTCTGCTTGCAGAGCATAGAGCAGAAAGGCTATAATAAATACGATATCGGCAACACGTTCTACCTTTTCCGGCATCTTACCCCGGACGGTGTTGAATGCCAACACGGGAAATACCATCGAGGCCAGGAGATGCGTCTGCACCACAGGAAAAAGCAATATCATGCATAAAAGCATGACAGCATACTCAACCGATGTGCTTTCCCTGCTGGAACGCTTCCTGCCCATCACGACCGCGCTGAAAGATACCAGCAGGATCATCAGTGATATGAACTTTGTAGCGACCTCGACCTGATAAGGTGGAAGCTTGACCGGGAACGGTATCTTATGCTTTATGTTGTTCCCCACCCATTCATCTATATCCTCTATATCGGCTTTCGGGTCGTAATAATAATCGGTAAGATACCGGGCCAACACGGCCGAAAGCGACTGGTTGCTCAGCTTGCACAATGACTCGAAATGCGTATAATTATCTTCCAGTCTTTTCGCGGGTGGCCTCGCGTATGGGGCCATTTTCATCCGGGCCCAGTCCCCCATCTCCGAGCGGAACCTGTCCACCCCCATGCAAGCGACAGGGACCGCGAACACAAAGAGAAAAATACCGATAAGCGCGCCGGCTATTATCCTTACCTTCCCCTTGAACGTAAAATACAGCAGGAGGAACAATGGATATATCTTTATCACGCCGGCAGCGGCGATGATGATGCCCGCCCAGAGATCCCGGTGTTTTTCATGCGCGTAAAGGGAAAGCACTATCAGGAAATATATCATGAAATCCACCTGTGCCAGGGATATGTTATCCAAAAGCGCGCTGAATATGAACAGAACGGATATTATGTTCAGGATAAGGCTCCGGCGCGAAAAAATACCTCGCCAGTCGAACGTACCGGAGACCAGACGTACGGTAATAAGAAAAGACATAATAAAAAATGAAAGACCCAGTAGATACCAGACCAGTGACGCGACCCTTAAGGATAAAAGCGTAAGCGGCGATACCAGTATGGCGAACAGCGGCAGGTAAAGATACGGGGAAACGGTAGTGCTGAACACCTCAGCCCTGTAGACAGTAACGCCTTCGCGCATAAATTTGCCGGCGGTATAATATGTATCCAGGTCATTAGACCCGGATACGGTCCTCATATCGTGATATACGCCAAACCCCACCAATACGCATACCACCAGCACCACAAATACTTTTTTAGTGATCCTTACTTTCACTTTTTCCCGCCTAATATCACGTCTTCGGCGTCCCGCAACCCACGCATGAACGATACCGCGTCCATGGGCTTTTTGCCCTCCAGCTGGACACTGCCTATCCTCACTCCACCCTGGGACGTGTTAACGATGAGCTCGTCCCCGACTATAAGCTTCCCTGCCGGACCGGGAGGCATATCACCACACTCCCGGGCCTCGAGTATTTTAAGGGTCCTTCCATTCATATATGTATACGTGCCGGGCCACGGGTAGAAAGCCCTTACCATGCGGCAGATCTCTTCGGCGCTCCTGGTCCAGTCTATTTCGCCATCCGCCCTTTTCAACCTGGGGGCGTATGTTACTTTTGCGTCGTCCTGCGGGGACATCTGTTCGGTCCCCGCGGCTATCTTGTCCAGGGCACTGACAAGAAGCTCCGCCCCGCTCGTAGAAAGTCGCGTCAAAAGCTCCCCGGCGTTCTCTCCCGGCCGTATCTCCAAGCATGACTGCAGAATGATATCCCCGGCATCCATGCGCTCGTTCATACGGATAACGGTATTACCGGATATGGGGTCTCCTTTTAATATGGTATAGTTCACAGGCGAGGCTCCCCTGTGCCTCGGGAGGAGCGAAGGATGCAGATTAACGCAATATTTACCAGGAAGGGACAGAATACCGCTTGTGAGTATCTGCCCGTAATCGACCACGACGAAAACATCCGCCTCCAGGGTCCTCAGGGTATCAATAAACGCGGGGTCTGACACTTTTTCCGGCTGGAACACGTCCATACCAGGCAATATCTTACCGGCCACAGCCTTGACCGGTGACGGTTCCATGTTCCATCCCCGGCCCTTTTTTTTATCCGGTTGCGTAACAACGGCCACCAGCTCATGGGAGGTCGTAACTATCCTTTTAAGCGAAACTATACTATAACTTCCGGTACCGAAGAATATTATCTTCATATCACGCTTCCTTTTTCGGGGTGAACGCCGTGAGCAGACCATCCACCGACGAGATCACCTCTTCCACACTTATGCTGTCCATACATGGCACCGGGTTCTTTCCCGAGCATAACCGCCGCATATCCTCGTCAAATCCCTCATTATCATGGCATGGACCACAATCATGGCCCTTTCTTATCATATTATAGACCCCGGGGCCTATGGGACCCGTAAACAACGGATTGGACGGACCGAAAAGGACCGTCAGGGGAACGCCAAGCGCTCTCGCGAAATGCGCCACTCCCGTGTCCGCGCACAGAACACCGCAAGAGCTCCCGATCATGGCTATGACCTCAAAGATCGGCCGGCCTACGGCTTTGCCGACCATTTCCCGCCTAAGACACATCTTTACCATCTTGTCTATCTCATCCCTTTCGTTCTCCCGGCCTGTGATCACCACCTTACGCCCTACGGAGGTCAGATGGTCAATAACAGACACATACCTGTCGTGCGCCCATCCACGGTACGGCAAGAACTCCGTACATCCCGGATGTATGATAAAATATTCCCCGGGCTGGGTATCATACGCCCCCAATATACCCGACAGGCGTGACCGTACCTCCTCAGGCACAAAAAGGTCCATCTTGTGGTCCTCTTCGGTGATCCCGCAACCTAAGGCCTTTTCGACAAGACGCAGGTTGTTCTCTATAAGATGCCTGCCCGTATCTTTTTTTATGCCGTCGTACAGGACCTCATCGAACACATGCCCGAGAAAACCGTATTTTCTGGAAGACTTACCCGCTATACCTACGACAAATGACCTGTGTTCCTTGTTCGTATCCAGCATAAAACAACGCGTATACGGCCTTCCCGCCAGTGAGCGGGCAAGGATCGGCCGCCTGAACCACTTTTCGATCTTATGGAATTTCCTGTATTCACATATTTCATTCACATACGGGTTACCGTTAAGAACGAACATAGACCCGGTGATGGTAAGCACATCTATGACAACCCCGGGGATAACGTTCTTGATCTTACGTATCATTGGCGTCACCATAAGGACGTCACCTATATTACCAATCTTTGTCACAAGTACTCGTTCAGCCATATCCCGTTCTTCTCCCGATACGCGTTCTTTACAATGACATGGGATCGATATCAACGCTTACGATCACATCCGTCTTTTTTCTCGTACCCGCGAACACTTCCCTCAATTTTCGCGTAAGGTCCTCCCTGCTCTCCCCACGCAAAAGAATATTCCACCTGTAATAGCCCCTGAGCTTCAGCATAGGCGCCGGAGCGGGCCCCAGCATATCAACATCCGGCATCTTACGCCTTATCATGCAGCTTATGTCTCCCGCGGCTTTTTCGGCTTTTTCCTCTTTCCGGGCCCTTACCATGATCTTGGCGATATGTACTACCGGCGGCAGCATAAGCTCCCGCCTAGACTCCATTTCCCGCGCGTAGAAACCATGGTAATCATGTTTAGCCGAGAAAGCTATCGCGTAATGCTCGGGCGTGAACGTCTGCACTACGACCTCACCCCCCATGTCGCCTCTGCCCGCGCGGCCAGCCACCTGGGTAATAAGATCGAACGTCCTTTCTCCCGACCTGAAATCCGGGAGATTAAGGTTAGCGTCGGCGGACACAACTCCTACCATGGTCACCTTGGGGAAATCCAGCCCCTTGGCGATCATCTGCGTCCCGACTATAACGTCGATCTTGTGTTCCTTGAAATCACCAAGAAGCCTGTCATGTGCTCCTCTTTTGGCCATCGTATCGCTATCCATACGCGCTATCCGCGCCTCCGGTATTATCCTGCGCAGCTCCTTTTCGACCTTTTGCGTACCGGTACCCTTGTAAGAAAGCTCATCCTTCCCGCAGGAAGGACATTTAGTCGGCGGCACTATGCGGGTATTGCAATAATGACATATCAGCTCACCCTTTTCCGCGTGGTACACCATAGGGGAATCGCACTTTCTGCATTTTACGGATCCTCCACAACCGGGACACAGCACAAAAGTAGAAAAACCCCTTCTATTAAGGAATATAAGCGCCTGCTTCCTGTCATGTACGTCTTTCTGCAGGACGTCCGACATCACCTTTGATATCACCGTCTTCCCCACACGCGTATCGAAATCCATCCTCATATCCACTATCTTTATGCGAGGGAGCTCCTGCTCTTTTATGCGCTGGGTAAGCTCAACAAGCTTGCATTTCCCGTTCATCGCCATATAGTACGATTCCAGCGACGGAGTAGCGCTGCCCAATATGACCGGGGCCCCTGAAAGCCGGCCTCTCTCTATCGCGACATCCCTGGCATGATACCTGGGAGCGTCCTCCTGTTTATAGCTGGGTTCATGTTCCTCATCCACGATGAAAAGTCCCGGGTCTTTTATGGGGCTGAAAATAGCGGAACGTGGGCCCACCACTACTCTCGCCTCTCCTTTTTTTATTCTCTCCCATTCCTCGAAACGCGCGCTTTCAAGCATGCGGGAGTGGAGGACCGCCACTTTGTCCCCGAACCTGGAAACGAAACGTTCTACCGTCTGAGGAGTAAGTGATATCTCCGGGACGAGCATGACCCCGCTCTTTCCCATCGACAATACATCCTCCATAGCCTGAAGATATATTTCGGTCTTGCCGCTTCCCGTGATACCATGCAGGAGGAACACCTCGTGGGCCCCTTTAGCCAGGCACTTCCTTATTTCCCGAAGCACACTGGCCTGTTCAGTATTCGGCGTGTGGGGCCGGGAGGACGCCACATCCCGTGGTTCCTCTTTTATCCGTGAACGCATGGTCATCTTGCCGCGCCTTATCGTGCCCGGCAGCATAGCCTCTATGGCTTCGCCCATGGAACAAAAATAATTATCCCTTATCCATCCCGCGAGCGCTATAAGTTCGCGGGACAACACGGGCTGTTCGTCTATCACATCGATCACCTCCCGAGGTGATTCCACCTGCGGGGCATCTTCCAACGCTACGATATATCCCGTCTTCTGGTAGTTCCGGAACGGCACCTTCACCCTTTTGCCTAATTCCGGCGGAAAACTTTCTTTCCCGGTGATCTTGTATTGGAACGTCCGATCCAACGGAAGCTTTATTACGACCTCAACATATCCTGGCATGGGCATTTTTCTTCCTGGCACATAATAACGGTACGGATCACTTTTTCTGGTCTGGAACGACAAGCCCCAGTTCTTTAGCGATCATTTTCATGTCTTCCCATACGTCCTTTTTTCCATGGGAATTGCGCAATAAATACGCCGGATGGTAGGTAGGCATAAGTTTTATACCTTTATAATAGTAGAACTTGCCCCTTAACTTGCTTATGGGCATATCAGTATTCAACAACGTCTGCGCCGAGAACTTTCCCAAAGCACATATGACCCGGGGCTTTATGATCTGTATCTGTTTCACCAGATAAGGGCTGCAGGTAGCGATCTCCGTGGGCATGGGGTTCCTGTTCCCGGGCGGCCGGCATTTCAATATGTTGGCTATATAAACATCCTCTCTTTTCAGCCCTATGGATCCTATTATCTTAGTTAGGAGTTGTCCGGCGCGCCCTACGAAAGGCCGGCCCTGTTCATCCTCATCGGCGCCGGGCGCCTCACCTATGAACATCAATTCCGCCGTTTCCGATCCTTCGCCGAACACGGTATTCCTACGCATGGCTTCCAGATGACATTTTACGCATGATGCGACCTTTTCAGTAAGGCCGTTCAACCCGATAACCTCTTTTTCAAGCCCAATGGACAATAATTCATTCACGCCGGCCAGGCTCTCGGCTTCGATACGCTGCTCAATACCGTTCAAGAGCTCGTCTATGCCTTTCTTTTTAGCCATTATCCGATCCTCCTTTATTATAAGGGCTTTCCTTCCCCCAGCTCAGTACGATATCAGCTATCTTTTTCGCGGCGTTCGGACGCCTTAACGACTCCAGCGCCGCTTTATGCGCGTCGTAGACATCCATGGAAAGCAACATCCTGTTCGCCAGCTCCGGGATATCTTTTATCCTATGGGCCTTTTCCGCCGCGCCTCCCGAGACCAGGAACGCCTCGTTCCATGTCTCCTGCCCCGGGATCGACCCGAAAAGTATCATCGGAAGTCTCGAATTGAGCGCTTCCGTGACACTTATCCCCCCAGCCTTGGTTATCATTATATCCGACACGGCCATGAGTTCAGCCACTTTGTCCGTGAACCCGAAAAGTTTAAGAGGATATTGCAGGCTGTGTCTTATCCTGTTTATGTTATCAAAGGCCGCTTTATTATGCCCACATACCGCTATTACCTGGATATCGGCCTTGCACCGATTAAGTTCCATAAGCATTTCGACCATAGGCCCCACGCCAAAACCCCCGCTCATGAGGAATATGGTCCTGCGTTCCTGGTCAAGCCCGCTATCCGCGCTTATGGCGGCTTTGTCAAGATCCCGGTCGAACACACCTTCTGTCGGTATCCCGGTAGAGAATATCCGGGCCCTGTCCACACCGCGTTTGACCATCTCCTCTCCCGCGGAGACCGCCCCCACGAAAAACACGTCTATATCCGGGGATAACCAATAACTATGCGGGCCGTAATCCGTTACCACCACGAACATCTGGCTGTTCAGCCCGGACTTGCGCAAAAGACCGGCTATGCTGGGAAGGAGAAAATGTGTGGAAACTATCACATCGGGATCTTTCTTCTTGAGCGCGGAAGCGAGACCCGGAAGGCTTTTGTAATCAAGCATGTTCCTGAGTTTTTTCGTTATAAGGTCAACGAACGGCAAGTTGGAGAAATAGTACAATATGCCCCACAGCCATTTAGCCCGGGACATCATAAAAACATACGCGTCAAGATAAAGGAACCTGTACAGCTTGTTGGCATAGTCGTTAACGTCTATCAGATCGATATTTTCCGTCGGTATCCTTTCCTTGAAGGCGTCCACAAGAGCAAGCGCCGCCTTCTTGTGCCCCAGTCCCGCGGTCGAATAAAGAACGACTATTTTTTTATTCTGTCCCATGAGTCCCCCCGGCTATCTTACTATCGTTCAATATGAATTTCACGGCCGCCAAAAGATCAGCGCAGATATGGTCCGGCTTGTATTTCCACGCGTCTATATCACCGCGCACTGACTTGCCGGAAAGGACAAGTATAGTACGCATACCGGCAGCCCTTCCAGCCTGTATATCCCTCTCAGTATCTCCTATATAGAACATACCGCTAATATCACCAATATCCAGGTCCTTTTCGGCCTGAACGAAAAGACCACTCTTCGGTTTACGGCAGGAACAATTCTCCTCTTTCAAATGGGTACAATAATATATCCCGTCAATCGTTCCTCCGGAAGCACGAATGACCTCCGACATCTTCTCCGAGACCGCGAGGAGGTCCCTCTTCGTCATGTATCCTTTTCCCACCCCCTGCTGGTTGGATACGATCACCGCCCCGTATCCGGCCTCCGCCAGCATCCTCATAGCTTCAAGGACCCCCGGCAGAACATCGAACTCATCCCACCTGGTCACATACCCGCGTTTTGTCCAGCCTCCAGGGTCGCGGTTTATAACCCCGTCCCTGTCTATAAAAACGAATTTCTTAAGCATTTTTTCCCTTTATCAGGCTCATGCACGCGTCAAAAACATCCCCCGGCTCCAACGCTAAAAGACATTCCTGCCCGGAAACACATTCCGGCAACCGGAAATTCTTATAGCAGGGCCGGCAATCCACGTTGCGCGCGGTCATGACCTTATGATGCCCGCTTTGCGGGAATGGGCCATATATTTTCTCGTCCACGGGCCCGAATATGGACACCGTAGCCGTACCCGCCGCCACCGCCATATGGAGAGGCCCTCCGTCGTTGCATAGCACCAGATCACAACTGGCCAGAAGGGACGCGTAGTCCCTGAGCTCCAGCGCGTTGTCCACGGCTAAAGGAATGGACCTCATCAGACCGGCAAGATAAAAACATAATCCGGCCTCCGCCCTGTCACCCAGGATGATGATATCGCACCCTTCCGCGGCCAGCATATCGGCGACGATCGCGAACTCCTTAGGCGGCCAGCGTTTCCTTGCCGCCTGGGCCCCCCAGCTGGCCCCGCCTCCGGGAATAACGGCTACGAGCGGCCCTTTTCCCCGGCCCTTTTCAACAAGATATTCCTCCGCGCCCTTGAGCGCTTCTTCATCAGGAACGATCCGCGTTACATTCTCCGAAGGCGTTATCCCCATAAGCCCAAGTATATCCAGGTAGTGTTCGGTCACGTGTTTGTCCTTGAACCCCTCTATCGTGATCTTCCGGGTAAGGAACAGTCCTCTTTTTCTATAATCCAGTCCCAATCTCTCCTTTATACCCGACAAAAAGAACAGGAACCCGAATTTCCGCGACATGGTGAGATCTATCACGACATCATAACGTCCGGTCTTTATTTCACGCATAAGCCCGGCGACCTCGGAAAAAAAAGCTTTCTTGGACCTTTGCCACAGGGAGACATAATCATCCTTCTCATACACTATCACCTTATCCACCCCCGGCACCATTTTGACCATGTCTTTTACCCTTTTATTACAAAGGTAATCCACGCTCACTCCCGGCATGTTCTTTTTTATGTTAGCCACCAGCGGGGTAGAGAAAAGCACATCGCCTATACCAAAGATATTGGCGATCAACACTTTCTTTTTGTTTTTACCATCCATATACAACCTTTTTATCTTTTACGTAAAAGAAGTTCACCACACATATCGGATACTTCATCTGGCCCTATCTCAGCCGCCCACTTGTAAGCATTGCCTAATCTTTCGATACACATCGGGTCACCGGAAACGGTTTCATGGAACACAACGTGCTCCTCGCCCCATGGCCGCCACCGGTTAGGTCCGGCTCCACGTGGGTCCTGCCGGAATATCGAGATCACCGGCACCCCCGAAGCCGCGGCCATATGCATGGGACCGGCGTCATTACCTATAAAAACAGTCGCGCGCGCCAGCAACGCCGCCAACATATCCAGGTCAAGGACCCCGGCCAGGTCGATCGCCCCGGGACCCGACATCTCTATTATTTCCCTGACATACGCCTTTTCATCTTCCGAGCCGAGCACAAGGATATCCATGCCGAATTTATCCTTTATCGACCTGATCAAACGAGCGAACTTTTCCGCCGGCCAGACCTTCGCGGGATTACTGCTGGAAACATGTATGGCCACGAATGGACCCTTCCCCCCTCCTGCCTTTTCCAGCGCCTTAAGCATACGCGCCGTACCTCTAGCAGTGGCCACCAAACGCGGAGAGATATTCCCCCCGTTATGGAAGCCTAAGGTCGCCAGTATATCCAGCGTATATTCAACTTCATGTTTCTGGCCCTTATCGCGTTCATCGGCGGTGGACCTGGTAAGCAAAAACCCCCATTTCCGGGAGAGTCCGGCCCTTACAGGTATGCCCGCCAGGAAACAACCGAGATGCAGCACCTTATGCGGGTTAAGCACTATCGCCGCGTCGAACTTCCTTTTCCGCAGCATACCCGCCAGCCTTACCGCTTCCCTGAACACATGGGAGCCGGGTTCAAAGACCATCACCTCTTGGAGGTCGGACCTGCTGTCCAAAAGCGGCTTTGAATAGCCCGAGGTAACGAACGAGACCAAAGCGCCCGGCTCAGCTCTTTTTACGGCATCGATAGATACCGTCGAAAGAAGCACTTCCCCTATTCGGTCTGTGCGAAATATTACTATTCTATCCATTATCGGGACACGGGTTCGAACGCGGCGTAAAGCGATACCTGAGAAGAGCTCTCAGGGCCGCTATCCCGTCACGCCAACCTATTTTTTTACCTTCCTTATAACCACGGCGGTCATAAGATATCGCCACTTCCATTATCCTGTATCCGTTCCTCAGGAGTTTAGCGGTGACTTCAGGCTCTACGTCAAACCTCTTGGATTCTATCTCCATGGCTTTCATGATATCGGAGCGCACGAGCTTATAACATGTTTCCATATCCGTGAGCCTGCCGCCGAACATGATGTTCGTCATGACCGTAAGGGCCCAGTTCACGAAAAAATGCGGGAAAGACGTTACCTTCCATGTCTTTTTAAAGCGCGAACCGTATACCGCCGGGGCTTGTTCCTTTTCGGCCACCTCAACCAGACCCTTGATGTCCGAGGGAGAATATTCCAGGTCGGCATCCTGCACCACGACATATGCCCCGGATGCGTGTCTTATCCCGGTACTGAGAGCCGCGCCCTTCCCCTGGTTCACGTCGTGATAGAACACCTTTATCCGTCCACTTCCTTCACCATATCTTTCCCTGAGCATTTCCCTGGTCCCATCCCGTGACGCGTCATCGACCAGGATCACCTCCTTGTCGAAATCCGCCGCTTCTACCCGCCGGATTATCTCAAGTATGGTATCCTTCTCGTTGTATACTGGCATGATAACGGATATTTTCATCTGGTCGTACCCGGTCTTTCCGCGTTAGCGCTGGTAAGAACACTTATAAGTCCCATCATCGCCCAGAACAGGATAGAAAGTCTTATCGTGTATAGCTGGGTGTCAAAAAAAGAATGCGCGAGAAAAGCCGACATCCCGCCGAAAAGGCCCAGCAATATACCGTTAGCCCGCGCTTTCAGCCCGTTAAAAGCCCTGGCCATAGCAACGCATATAAGCGCAAGGAATGATATTAATCCGGCAATACCTGTCTCGGCCAGGATCTGCACATAACAGTTGTGCGCGTACTGGTTACTATACATGGAGTGTTCCTGCAACCTGGCGGTAAAAGTGTTCAATCCGCATCCAATAACAGGAGAATCCTTTACCATCAAAAATCCGGCTTTCCATATATCAAGACGTCCGGCATCCCCACCCTTTATGGTCATGTACATCACCCTCTGGCTTATAGATGGGTCCAGCGATATCAGCGAAATGAACACGGCGAACGCCAAAAGCGCGAACAACATATGTCGCGTCCTCAGGAATACAAAGCTCAACAGCATTATCACCAGCACGACCGACACCCACGCGCCCCTTGAATAGGTAAATAGAAGGTCCAGGACCACAAGTATCTGGGACAAAGAAACCGCTACCCTGGCCCATATGTTCCTATATCGCAAAAATATCCCGACATTCACGAATAATATGACCGCCAGTAGTGCGGCGTAATCGTTATAGTGCCCGAAGGCGCCGCTGACGGCCTTAAAATCCCGGGCAGCTACGATAGCGTTACCTCTTATGAAGTCCGTGCCCGTCATTTTCTGTACTATACCGTCAATGGCCGCTACCGCACCCGCGACCGCCAGGGCTATGACCAGCTGTTCCGCCTTTTTTTTCGTCAGTATTAAACGCATCGCTAAAAGAACAGCTATGCCTTCGCCCCATTTACATATCCATGCTCTGGCTCCCTGCCCGAGATATTCACCACAGTTAACGAGAGATACGCCCATCACGATGAAAAAAAGCATGGCGAAGATCGCGATCCTGTCACGCAGAACGGCCTTGAGGAGTTCGGCGTCCTGCCTCACCATAAAAGCGGCATAGACCACTGATAGCAGTATTGCCAGTCCGGCGAACACTTCCACGCCGCTGTTAGTGAACGGGATGGATATGACCAGCCCGAAAAAAGATACCAGCGCCAGTCTATGCGCGTATGAGGGGACTACGTCCATGCTTGCGGAATTTCTCATGATCAGAACGCCCCCTTTCCCCTGAATACGGCCGGTATGGTCCATACGAGTATCTTCATATCGAGCATAAAAGACCAGTTATTTATGTACCACATATCCCATTTTACCCATCTGCGGAAACTGAGCTCGCTTCGACCACGTACTTGCGATAGCCCTGTCATGCCGGGACGGATAGAGAGCCTTTTCATCTGGTTGGAACTATATTTGTCCACTTCATCGCGTGTAGGCGGGCGTGGCCCTACAAGGCTCATCTCGCCTTTAAGCACATTTACAAGCTGCGGGAACTCGTCCAGGCTGTATTTTCTCAGGAAAGCGCCGAATTGTGTGACCCTGGGATCGTTGCGCATCTTGAATATCACCCCATCCGAGACCTCGTTCCTGTCCATAAGGTCCTCTTTTAACCCATCAGCCCCCTGGACCATCGACCTGAACTTGTAAAGATGGAAAATATTCCCTTTAAGTCCCACTCTCTCCTGCCTGTATATGACATTCCCCTTGGAATCCAGTTTTACCAGGAGCGCTATGATAGCGAACACGGGCATGAGCAGGATAAGCGCGCACAACGATACGACTATGTCGAAGAGCCTTTTCAGGAAGAACTGGCTCTTGTGTGGGACCCTCATCCTGTATGTTAGAAGAGGTACCAGCCCGATAAAATTGACCTCGTATATCTCAAGAGGCTCGTCGAGGTCGTTCGGCACGAGACGTACACCGATACCGTGTGTCCTGGCGTACCTTATAAGGTCTTTGACAGTTTCTTTTTCCGAAGGGATAGTGATGATTATCTCTTCGACAAAATACCTTTTGGCCACGGCCGGAAGATCGATTATCTTACCCAGAACGGGCGTGCCCGCGACAGGTCCTGCTACCCTGTCGTCAAGGAACCCTACCGTCCTTAATCCCAGCCACGGGGTTTTCCTCATTTCCGAGAGCACCATGTTCCCCGTCTTCCCCGCGCCGACCACGAGTACATTGATATTGTATCTTCCCTGCAATATGAGCCTTCTCAATACCAGGCGCTTTATGGAACGCCACCCTCCCAACAGCAGGAAGATCGCCATGTTGCTCGTAAGGAATACGCCCCTTGAAAAGAACTTGTATTGCGAAAAGAATATGACAGCCCCTATCAATATCCCGCTGAAGAACACACACTCGAAAACGTTCATCCATTCCTTAGGCATCGAAAGCGTTCTGTCGGTGGAATAAAGCGCTTTGCGTTCCAGGAAGAACACCAGGAAAATAGCCCAAAGCAGGAAAACGAACGAATACTCGGTAAGATACGGGGTGTATATATCCCTATCCGCGGCGAACGGCGGATTGTATTTCAGTAGATATGGCACATAGAAGCATACGGACATTATCACAAGGTCCGCAAAAACATAAAAAGCATGTATCTTTTTAACAGATCTCATCATTTCATAAACCCGTAACAGTTCAGCGGTTAACGAACTCGGTGACCGTTCCCACAATATAATCTATCTGTTCATTTGAAAGTTCCGCGTAAACAGGCAGGGAAAGCACCCTTTCCGCGGCCCGTTCCGAGTTCATAAGACTTCCTATGGAATACCCAAGCCCCCGGTAACACGGCTGCAGGTGAAGTGGTACGGGATAATATACCCGGGCGGCAATGCCTTTATCGTTTAGATAGCTCAAAAGCTCATTGCGGTCATCCAGGGCGATCGTATATTGGTGATACGTATGGATATTGCCTTCGGCCACCTTGGGGACAACAAGCCCCAATGGTCTGAAAGCGTTATTATACCGTTCCGCTATACTTCTCCTTTTCTCGAGCCATTCGTCAAGTTTCCGGAGCTTTACCCTCAATACGGCGGCCTGCAAACTGTCCAGCCTGGAGTTATACCCTATTTCCTCATGCACATAAAGCTCATTACTGCCGTGAACTCTCAGCCTTTTTATCCTGTCTATGATCCCCATATCCGACGAGACCACCATCCCGCCATCACCAAAAGCCCCAAGGTTCTTGCTGGGGAAAAAGCTCAGGCATCCGGTCTGGCCGAAACTGCCAGCTTTCCTGCCCTTATACACGGCTCCTATGGCCTGCGCGCAATCTTCCACGACCTTCAGCCCGTACCTCGACGCCAGGTCCATTATCCGGTCCATATCCGCGCACTGTCCGTACAGATGCACCGGTATGATAGCCTTTATCCTGGATCTTATGTGGTGGTCCGCGTTCTCTATGAGGTCCTCTATGCTTGCAGGATCTATGTTGTATGTCTCGGGATCGATATCCGCGAATAAGGGCCTGGCCCCTAGAAGCGATATGGATTCACTTGTGGCAAAGAACGTAAAGGGCGTGGTTATCACTATATCATCCGGCTTTATCCCGATCGCTTTAAGGGCCAGTATAAGCGCGTCTGTCCCCGAAGCTACCCCGGCCCCGAGAGAGGTCCCGCAATAAGCGGCTACCTCTGTCTCCAGGGAGCTCACCTCTTCCGACAGAACAAAGTACTGGCTTTCGACCACACGCCTCATTACTTCTTCCGCTTCGCTCCTTATGCTGTCATACTGTGCCTTTAGGTCCAATAATGGTACTTTCATATGTGGAACATCTCCTCTCATGTACAGATCGTCTATTATACGCTTCTAGGCCTGAACCACTCCAACGTCCTCTTCAGCCCTTCCTCAAGTGACACTTTCGGCTCCCATCCCAGCTCTTTGCCGGCCTTACTTATATCCGGCCTCCTGATCTTTGGATCGTTCTCCGGAAGAGGCTTGAAGATGATCCGGGATCCCGTTCCGGTTATTTCCTTGATCTTTTCGGCGAACTCCATTATGGAAAGTTCACGCGGGTTCCCGATATTCATGGGCCCACCGAGATCGGACACCATGAAACGCGTTATGCCCTCGACAAGGTCCGACACATAACAAAAACTTCTTGTCTGTCTGCCATCCCCGTATACTGTCATCGGCTCATTCCTCAAGGCCTGGCAGATAAGGTTGGGAACGACCCTTCCGTCGTCGAGCCTCATCCTTTCACCATATGTATTGAATATTCGGACTATCTTGGTATCCATACCATATTTCCTGCGATAGGCCGATGTCATGGCTTCCGAGAACCTTTTCGCCTCGTCATACACCGCGCGCGGCCCGACAGGGTTGACATTACCCCAGTATGTCTCCGGCTGCGGGTTGACCTCCGGGTCGCCGTATACTTCCGAAGTGGACGCCATAAAGAACGAAGCCCCCTTCTCCCGGGCCAGTTCCAGGCAGTTATACGTTCCAAAAGACCCGACCTTCAGCGTTTCTATCGGATATTCGATATAATCCACGGGGCTTGCCGGGGAGGCGAAATGCATCACGCGATCCACATTGCCCTCTATATCCAGGGCGGAAGATACATCCGCTTTCAGGAACACAAAACCCTTCTTGCCTTCCAAATGGGAAATGTTCTCCATCTTACCCGTAATGAGATTATCAACGCATATTACCCTGTTATTATCGCCCAGAAGCCTTTCGCAAAGATGCGACCCCAGAAAGCCCGCTCCTCCGGTGACCACTACATCCATCTTACCGCGCTCCTTCCCCATATGGGTTAAAACCCGTTCTTGGCGAACCAGTCAATGGTCTCCGCCAGCCCTTCTTCGAAACCCTTCAGCGGCGGAGCCCCAAGCACATCCTTCAGAAGCTCTATGGAGGCCATAGTATGATCGGCGTCCCCGGCCCGACGGGGGCCATGCACCGGCTCCGTATCTTTGCCCACCAGGTTCCCGATCTTCTTAGCTATATCCAGGATAGAATATCTTTCGCCCGATCCCACGTTGAACACCTTCCCGGAAACACCTTCCCGGGTGGACGCTATGATATTCGCCCTGGCCACATCCGAAACATATACGAAATCCCTCGTCTGGTCGCCCTCGCCGTCTATGACACATGGCAGGCCGTCAAGGACCCTGGCGATAAAAGTGGGTATCACGGCGGAATACCTGGAAGCTATGTTCTGCCTGGGACCGAACACGTTGAAGTACCTGAGCATGACCGTATCAAGTCCCATGACATTTGAGAACATCCTGCAGTAATATTCCCCGGCTATCTTACTGGCCGCGTAAGGCGATATAGGATCCAAAGCCGTCCCTTCTCCTTGCGGCAAGTCCGTTGAATTCCCGTACACGGAGCTCGATGAAGCGAAGACGAATCTTTCAACACCCGCCTTCCGCGACGCCTGAAGCAAGTTCAACGTCCCGGCAACGTTTATGTCGTTGACCTCCAGCGGGTTCTCTACACTACCTGCCACGCTGAGATAAGCGGCCTGGTGTATCACATGGCCCACACCGGTCACCGCCTCACTTACGGCACCCTTATCGCGTACATCCCCGAGGATGAACTCTATGTCCCCCAGGAAACGTTCGATGTTCTCTTTCTTCCCCGTCGACAGGTCATCCAGCACTTTTACCTTATGCCCGTCCGCCAGGAGCAACTCCACTATGGTCGACCCTATGAACCCGGCACCTCCGGTAACAAGATATTTTGCCATTTTCCCCCGGTTCAAAGTCTTACGATATTATCGGACTTTATCTTAAGCCGCGCGAATATATTCCTTGTATCGAAAATGATACCGGAATCCCTGACCACCAGGCGATAGTCAACATCCGTATGGTCCGTTACCACCACGGCCATATCCTGGGCTTTCAGCGTCTTCTTGTCGAGCTTAACGGACTGGCGGCATGAACCCTTTATACTGACCTCTGGTATGAACGGGTCGTGGTATACCACTTCGGCCTTTTTCCTGATAAGTATTTCCATTATATCCAGGGCCGGAGAATCCCTCAGGTCGTTCACGTCCTTCTTATAGGCGACCCCCAGCAGCATTATCTTAGCTCCCGACACGGACCTTCCCAGGATGCCCTCTATCCTCTCGACTATATGTTTAGGCACGTTCCTGTTGACCTGCGCCGCCA
This sequence comes from Candidatus Omnitrophota bacterium, assembly GCA_028715965.1. NCBI lineage: Bacteria > Pseudomonadati > Candidatus Omnitrophota > Candidatus Omnitrophota bacterium. The sequence goes on from JAQUQS010000005.1 coordinate 123,481, forward strand.
AGTCTATCATTTTCGTCTCGAAACCTACCTTGCGGGCTTTCCATGAAAGGTATATGGGATCAGCCGGTATGCAATGTCCCCCTATCCCGGGACCTGGGTAAAAAGGCATGAACCCGAAAGGTTTCGTGGCCGCCGCGTTTATCACTTCCCATACGTCTATCCCCAGTTTGTTACATAAACTGGCGAACTCGTTTATTAAACCTATATTTACTATGCGGAACGTATTCTCCAAGAGTTTGGTCACTTCAGCCGCGTCCGTCGAGGAAACGCTCACTACCTGTTTTATCACGTTGCTGTACAGCATCTCTCCCAGTTCCGTCCCCTCCTTCGTACATCCGCCTATGACCTTGGGTATATTGCGGAAGTTGAACTTCGGGTTGCCCGGATCTATCCTTTCGGGTGAGAACGCGAGAAAGAAATCATCCCCCAGTTTCAATCCGGACCGCTGTAATATGGGCAGGATGACCTCTCTGGTCGTCCCGGGATATGTCGTGCTCTCGAATATAACTAGCTGCCCATGCCTTATTTTGTCTTTCATCGTCTTACTGATCTTGATTATGAAAGAAAGATCGGGTTTATGTGTCTTCCCTAACGGCGTAGGGACACATATGATAACGGCATCCGCCCTGTTAAGCGCGTTGGTGTCCTCCGTCGGGACGAACATGCCACTGGTTGTGGCCGCGGCTATCTCCGAGGAAGATATGTCATTTATGTAGGACCTGTTCTTCTTCAGCTGCTGCACCCTGGCGCGATCCGTATCCAGCCCATAGACCATGAAACCCTTACGGCTGAACCCAAGCGCTATAGGAAGGCCGACATAACCCAGGCCAGCTACGGTTATAACCGCTTTTTTCTCTTTTATTTTCCTCTTTAATGTCTTATATATACTCATGACATCCTTTTCCATATAAGGTGTGAATATTATAATAATTATTAATTGGTAATTTCCCAGCGATTATATCATATAGCCTTGTTTACCGCAATAGCCCGGGTTAACATGCCGATGTGGGAGCGTATCTCAACGAAATACGGGAAGATGCGTTTTTAGTCTTCCGAGTCCGTGCCGGGTTCAAGCCGCCCCGGAGAGCGTTTGGAGAAGGACCTGCTGAGACCGAGTTGCAGGTCGGGAAAAGCCTTTATTTTGAAAGCCAGCCATAGCGTGAACTCATCACGGAAGAAACGGCTTCCTTCCACGTCGTATACGAACTCAACTTCCCAGCAATGAAGGTCCCTGGTAATGGATATCTGCTGTTCCTGTATATTTCCCCGCTGAAGGTCTATTCTCTCATAAAGCCCCAGCCTCCATTTAGGGTTAAGCTGATATATTATATCGAAGGTGAACTGGTTCCTGGGATCAGACAGCCTTTTTTCATACCTGTACCCCATGCTGACGCTCAAGGCATCTATCGGCCGTACCACAGCCTCTATGCTGCCTTTTTTGACAGCTTCGTTCTCGGGGGTCACTTCAAGTTCGCTATCTATGAACATCCACCGGTAAGGTTTGAGCTCCAGGTCGAATTTCAGGTTACGGAAGACCCCCTCGTCCAGATGACTGCCGTCATCTTTGGAGCTCCATGTTCCTTTCTTGAACCTGTAAAAATAATCGGTACTGACAGTAGCCCTCACAAGATCAACGCTCTCAGTGCCACCATCCTCGTTCTCCCACTTGGTCTGCAGTTTATTCTCAAGAAGGAGCGTGATACCATTCTCTTTTTCCAGGGCGTCCTTATCATCCATCTGGAAAAGCTCTTCCCTGTCGATCGACGGCTGATGCGTATGGAAATATTTCACTCCCGGCGCGAATATATGCCTTAGCCCGTTCACTTCTATTCCCATTACGTTGGTCGTAATGTTGAAGACCTTGTAGAAACGGGCGAACACGTCGACCCCACCGCTTACCACGCTCCTGGCCACAGCCTCGTCAGATTCATCCCCGCGCTGCGTATGGCCGTATATCGTTTCCCTGAAGGAACCGTAAGGATTGATGGCCAGCGGCCCTATTTTAGCCATATAAGAAAGTTTATGCACGGTATCGAGCCGGTAGACGCCCTGGGACGGGATATCAAGGTCCTCGGCGAAGGCCTTCTCGAAATATGTAGTGCTGGTCTCCGAGCTATAATATAACGGCGTATCCCATAAGCTCTGGTCAAGCACCGCCAGTTTGAACTCCGGCAGTTTCTGAGTGACGGTATAAAAATCGTTGAAACGCTTGTTAGCGGAAAAACTGAACACGTAATTCTCTTCAGCATTAACAATGGATACGTAGTTCTCCGTGGAGTTGTTCTCCTCGTATTCGTTATAGAAATAATCTTTGAGGAAATTAGGGTCGCTGAATTTATTGAATTCCAGCATGCCGACCGTGCCCGGCTTGAACTCTACCCTATGCCTCCACAGGAAACGTTTGCGAAGCGTAGGTTCGTCCCCTTCATCCCGGAAAGGCGTCGGATCATACGTGCCTTTATCGTTCTGGTGAACGAAATATGCCCTGAAAAGCCCGCTACCCAGGCCTACAAGACCTATATCCTCAGCGTTGTAATAAAGGTCCACCCCTTCGGCAAACCCTTTTTTACTCCTGTAATCAGCCAGTATATCTATCCTTGTGTTCTTGACAAGATAGAACCTCCAGGCCGTAAGAAGGAAATAACCCCAGTCGGAACTGCGGCCGGGGATAAGCTGCACTTTTGCCCTGCTCTGTATTATCGGATGGTAGTAATATGGGAACCACAGTACGGGAACTTTCCCGATGTACCCTTTCACGTTCTTCGCCACGACCTTATCATCGGGATAAAGACTGATGCTGTCGGCTTTTAACCTGAAATGGGGTTCGTCGAGGTCACATGTGGTCACATATCCGCGCCTCAACACATATTCGTTATCTTCGACCTTGGCGGTCTCTTCCGCCTTACCGAACCACGGGAAGGCGTCCACCTCTCCACCGACGATCTCTCCTTTTTCCTGGGTAAAATCATATTGGATATGCTCACCCTCAAGGACCCCGTCCGGGTGTTCGATCCTTACGTTGCCGTCGCATAGCGCTTTTTTCCCGATGGTATCCACTTCTATCCTGTCACAGGTCAGCGTAACGTCACCGTATTTTATGGAAACGTTACCTTCCGCGACTATCTTACCTTCACCCTCGAAATATTCGACCTCGTCACCATCTACGACTATAGGCTGGCCGGCCTTTAGTTCGGCCTTGCTGAACGTTTGGGCATGCCCCATGCCTGGGTAAAGGACTACGCTCAGGAGGGACATCACCATTATCAGCGCGATCGTCCGTTTTTTCAATTACTCACCTTTCCCTGAAAGTTGGTTTTCTTGACGCGATTTTACACCCACAGTATAACATAACCTCTTGGGAATATGCAACAACCTGCGTACATGTAATGGCTCACGGGGTGCACACCTCGTTCCGTCCGCGTTTTTTAGCCTTATAAAGCGCCGTGTCCGCTTTCTCGATAAGAAGCTCCATGGTATCGCCATCCTCCGGGTAAGTGGACACGCCGACACTTACCGTCATTTTCATCCCGATATCGAACGCCTTTATGGTCTTGGCCTCAACAGACCTGCGCAGACGTTGAGCTACCGATACGGCAAGGCTCTTCGATGTTTCCGGGAGCATGATACAGAATTCCTCGCCGCCATAACGGCATATCATGTCGACTTCCCGCACCGACCTGTTAAGTCTATCAGCGATCTTCTTAAGCACAGCGTCGCCCACAAGGTGGCCATGCTTGTCGTTACAGTTCTTGAAATGGTCCACGTCCACCATCGCTATGGAAAAGGTCAACCCGAGACGACGGGCCCTGTCAAGTTCCTCGTTGAACCTCTCCATCAAATACCTCCGGAGGTACACTCCCGTCAAACCGTCAATAACGGAAAGCGTCTCCACCTCCTCGTACAGTTCGACCTTCCTGAACTCAAGGGCGATCTGGGATATAAGGATACGGAACCGGCCGTAACTGGACTTGGAGGCGCCCTCTATCGCCAAAAGCGCCAGAAGCCGGCTGCCCAGGAAAAGCGGGAACGCCATGAAAGTCCCCGAACGTATGCGCAGCTTACCGAAAAGCTCCTCCGCCTCTTCTCTCGCCATGAAGAACGGCTTATATTCTCTCTCCTTTACGTGGCCGGCCAGCGCGGAATAATCCAGGATGTTCTTCTCGTCCTGGAAATACTTGTCATCCCCCGCGCTTTTAGACGTACTCCTTGTCATCTCATGATCCTGGAACGTCAGAAGATGTATATGTTCGAAATTAAAGTTGTCCTCGATGAAGTTAAAAAGCGCGTCCAGCATTTCCTCGAACTTAAGCGCCGGAGCAAGTCTTTTAGTTATCTCGTAAAGCCTGGATATCCTGCCCAGCTCGTTCTCTATCTTCGCCCCACGCCGGTCTATGGATTCCAGCTCATTGATCATGCTGTTGTACTTTCGCTGGCGTTTCAATATATCCGTATCGCAATATTCTATGGATATCCTGTGGTAATACCTCAAGAGATACGCTGATCCCGTGACTATCAGCAACATGAGGGTTATGACCACGACGTCGACCGGGTTAAGGGCCCTGCTATAACAATAGAACACCAAAAGCGCCAGGGTCGCCGCCATCATAACGGCTATCCCCTTGAGCCGGGCTACAAAAGGGGCCAGGACAAAAACAAGCGGCAGGACAAAAAGGACCAGATACTCATCCCCGTGCGGGAACTTATAGAATATCCAGCTCAACACTATGAGCGCCAGGGTGACCGCGTAAAGGACAAATGGTTTTACTCTGAGCATACCCTGTCCTTCCCCTTTGCCTTGGCATCATACAAACGTCTATCCGCTTCCCATATAAGGTCATCTTTAAGCTTGGCGTCATCAGGAAGCACGGATATCCCTATGGAGACCGTAACGTACCATTCCTCACGGCGGAGAACTACCGGAGTGTTCTTTATATCTTCCCGGATCTCGTTCGCCAGCTTGACCGCTCCTTCCCTGTCGCAATTAAGAACGACCATGACGAACTCCTCGCCCCCGTACCGCGCCACGATATCTCCGGCCGATATCTTGCTCGACAGTATCCTGCCCACGTTCTTAAGCACGATATCTCCCGACATGTGGCCATGCTTATCATTGAACTTCTTGAAATTATCGATATCGATCATCATGAGCGCGAATTTTATATCGCTCCGAAGCGCCCTTTTGACCTCTTCCCCTAACCTTTCCATGAAATACCTGTGCACATAGAGCCCCGTCAAACTATCCTTGATGGCAAGTTCCTGTGTCTGGTAGAAAAGACGCGCGTTCTCCAACGCGACCGCGGCCAGTTCCCCTATAATATCCAGTATTCTGAGCTCATGCTGCCCGAACGCCTCGATCTCATCCGAATCCACGCGCAATATACCAAGAACATCGTTCTTCACCATCAGAGGCTTGATAATGATCGATATCGCGTCATCCCCGGAGCCTTCCTCTTCCACAGAGAACCTGAAATCCTTATTGACATCTTTCACCAACAGGCTCTTGGCGTTCTTTATCACCCACCTGTCGAAAATATCGCCCTTTTTGTTGCCGAAATGTTTTCTTCCCAACGCCTTCGAGGAAAAAGACAGGTTCAGCTCCCCCTTTACGGGGTCAAGTATGAACAGAAGAACGCGTTTACCTTCACCAAAAGCGTCAAGCGTCTCCTCGGTCACTATCTTGATTATCTCTTCGTAAGAAAGCGTCAGGCTGAGCCGGTCGGCTATGTTCTTAAGCCTCAATAACCCTTCCATCTTCTTGCCCATGGCCGATATTTCTTTTGCCCTGTTCTTCATGTGGTCGCGTATCAGATTGACATCTTCACGTATCTTCTCCGTCCTTACGGTATGCTCTTGCGAGGACATATTGGTGCGGCGGTATATATAATAACCGATGAAACTGTTGACGGAGAAAATGGCGATGAGCAGGGTATAATACGGCGTGCTCAGGTCCATCAGGACGCCGTAGAGGAATATTATGGCCACCAGAAAGGACAATAACCCGCCGATAACCCCCGACAGGCCCCAGAAAAGCATGACGACAAGGCTTAGGAGCACCATTAGCGCTATGCCAATGAACTCCAGGTGCTGTATATGTGTCCCGAAAAAAGACCCGAATTTACTGATAAATAGGAGCAACGCCACATAAAATACTGTGGACAGCCCTATAAGCAGGTTCCTTTTTGTAGAAGGGTTCATGAAAGGAATCCAAAAAAATCAAACAATGGTTTTTTCCGTCGTCTTATCAAAAAAATGTATCTTGCTCATATCGAAGACAACATCCATATCCTCGTTCATCTGGGGATTAGCGTCTCCGGACATGCGCGCCACGATCACATGCTTACCGGTGTTCATATGTATATAGACTTCCGAGCCCATATGCTCTACCACTTCGCATGTCATCGTGACTATGTTCTCCGGAGGGGTCTCCGAAACAAAGAGCTTGTTATAGATATCCTCGCTCCTTATGCCCATTATCACACGTCTATCGATATGACCAGCGACAGCGTCATACATGCTTTCGACCATCTTCACCCGGAAGTTTCCTTCATCAAAGTAGAGTTTACCGTCCTTCTTTATTATCTTACCTTCCATGAAGTTCATGGGCGGCGCGCCTATGAAGCTGGCTACGGATTTGTTCACGGGCGAATTGTATACGTTCGTAGGGGTATCTATCTGCTGTATAAGCCCGTCTTTCATGACCACTATCCTGTCCCCAAGCGTCATGGCTTCGGTCTGGTCATGTGTTACATATATCATCGTCGACTGTAGCCTTATATGTAACCGGCGCAGTTCCGTCCTCATCTGCACCCTGAGCTTTGCGTCAAGATTGCTGAGCGGTTCATCGAAAAGAAAAGCCAGCGGCTTCCGTACTATCGCCCTGCCCACGGCCACTCTCTGACGCTGCCCACCCGACAGCTCGTTCGGGCGCCGGTTCAAGAGGGATTCAAGACCAAGTATGCCGGCCGCTTCCTTGACCCGGGCGTCTATCTCGTGTTTGGGGTACTTCCTAAGTTTGAGCCCGAAGGCCATATTCTCAGATACGGTCATGTGCGGGTACAGGGCATAGTTCTGGAATACCATCGCGATATCCCTGTCCTTGGGAGGGATATTATTTACTTTCCGGTTACCAATGAAGATATCACCGGAAGTCATGGTCTCAAGACCCGCTATCAGCCTTAAAGTGGTGGATTTTCCGCATCCCGAAGGTCCAACGAGGACTATAAATTCCTTGTTCTCCACCCCGAAGCTTACGTCGTTAACGGCTTTTACTCCACCCGGGAATTCCTTTACGACATTAGTCAGGCTTACCTGTGCCATATTACTGCCCTTTACACATTTAAAAAGGAAGATAATTTCACTTTTGTATACACTATCCTGCCATAATTGTCAATAAATATAGTTGGCGTATACGCCATCTCAAGTCCCCAAAAGCCTTAGCCCTTCGAGACCTTCTTTTTCGCGACACCCGTCCTGTCGAAATATTCCATTATGGAGTATAACCGGCCCTTGAGGTCCTTCCTGTGTACTATCATGTCGATAAGGCCGTGATCGAGCAGGAACTCCGAACTCTGGAACCCTTCCGGCAGGTCCTGCTTTATGGTCTGCTGTATAACACGCGGTCCGGTAAAACCTATCAGGGCCTGGGGCTCGGCAAGGATTATATCCCCCAAAGACGCGAAACTTGCCATTACTCCCGCCATGGTAGGATTAGTAAGTACTGATATGAAAAGCCCGCCCTTGCGATTAAGCCGGTCAAGAGCGGCACTTGTTTTGGCCATCTGCATCAGGGAAAGCATCCCCTCATACATCCTGGCCCCGCCGCCGGACCCCGATACTATCACCAGCGGGATATCATCCTTCGTGGCAAGCTCTATTATCCTGGCTATCTTCTCCCCGACCACCGACCCCATGGACCCCATCAGGAACCTGCAGTCCGTAATACCAAGCGCTATCCTTTTTCCGTTCAGGAGGGCCTCCCCTACTACAGCCGCTTCCTTAAGCCCGGTGGTCTTCTGGTCCCTTTTGATCTTGCCGGGATAATCGCTAGGGCCCTTGAACTTTAACGGGTCCCTGCTCTGCATATCCCTGTAATACTCCTTGAACGTCCCGGCATCGGCAACGACATCTATACGTTCATAAGCTCCTAACCTGAAATGGTGATCGCATTTGGGGCAAACCTTGTGGTTATCGTTCAGGGTCTTCTTGTAAAGCATTTCCCCGCAGTCCGGGCATTTGGTCCATAATCCGCCGGGGATCTCTTTCTTTTTCTTGCCACCGAACATCGGTTTCTTAGAGAAAAATACCATTATTCTCCCCTTCTCCCTGCTTTTCAGAACTTATTTATGACCAGTCCGGTCAATAACTTCGGGTAAAAATAAGTGGATTTTTGCGGCATCATCTCCCCAAGCTCGGCCACATCCCTTAATTGCCATACCGGGGTCGGGTTCAATATAAATGCCACATCGTACTTTTCGTCCGTCACAAGAGATACCGCGTCCTCGGCGTCCCGTAAATAAGTGATATTGCCTTCCACGCTCTTGATCGACAGTATTTTTTCAAGCACCGCGGAATGAAGCACGCTCACATCAAGCTTTTTCCATTGAGGGCTCTTGTCCTGACCGATAAGTTCTTCCAGCGCGCGTACATCCTTTGGGGTCAGGAAATAAAGACCGTCCGCCAGCACGACCCCGAAACAGTGGTCCTTCCCTGACCGGCCCAGAAGACCTGTAAGTTCTTCCAGATCGCCGCACGGGGTAACGTCGAAATACGTTCTTAGCTTTCCCTCTATATCGTCCCGCTTTGTCGGAGAAACGGACCTTACCGCTCGATGTGTGGCCAATACGGTCAGGTTCTCACTGTCGGCCATGTCCGTGAAATATACCATGACATGGTCCGCGCTGCCATCATAACCCGCCTCTTTCCTGCGGATATCACGATAGGTCCTCGCCACTTCATACCGGTGGTGTCCATCTGCTATGAACAGTTTCCTGTCCGAAAGGATAGATCGTATCCTGTTCTTCCCCTCATCCGACGAAAGGCGCCAAAGCTCGTTCTTGACCCCCTCGGAAATGGCCTCCACCTCCGGGGTCCCGGCGCCAGCGCAACCCTCAAGGATATCCCTGATCTCTCCGGTATCGTCGTTATACAACGCGAATATGGGGCTCAGGTTCGCCCGGACCTCTTTTATGAGGTTAAGCCTGTCCTCCTTGGGTTTTGTAAGCGTGTATTCATGTGGCAGGAGGTTATCTTTGCCCTTATCACCTATTTTGAGCAGTCCGATAAAACCCAAACGCCTGCATTTTCGCCCTTTTATCTCGTATTCCTGGGAATAAACATACAAGCACTCGCTATCATCCCTTTTCAATATCTCTTTTTCCTGCCATTCCCTGAGCAGACGGCCGGCCCTCTTGTATTTATTGTCCGTGTCCCCGTCACCCTGCTCGTCCTTTCCGAGAATAAGCCTGACCACATTATAGTCACTGGCGGCATACAGGTCTTTCTGCATTCCCGGCGGGATAACATCATATGGCGGGGCCATTACACCGGACATATCCCCACCTATATTATATTTATTATATAAGAGGCCCTTAAAAGGCTTGATCTCTGTCATATGTCTATCCTTAATGATAATATGCTCTTCCAGTCCACAAAAAACACCGGAGAACAGCCCGGTTTAATCAGAATAAAATACCATATCCACGATACAATATCAATGCAAATAAACGATTTCGGGGTCGATCACTCCGTACCGTTGGCCGGGCACCCTTTACACCCGTCGGATGTCCCGCATTTAGGCGTTTTGCCCGTAGTACCGGAAGGTTTTCCCGTAGGTTTATAATCGGTCTGGTAGAAACCTTTCCCCTTGAAGATGATCCCTGATCCAGGGGATACAAGTCTTTTGGCCTTACCCCCGCAATCCGGGCAGGTCTTGACCGGCTCATCGGTCATACTCTGGAATTTCTCGAAATGGCCACCGCATTTTTCACATTCATACTCATATGTAGGCATACATCTCCTTACATGGTGTTCCCATTAGCGTTATTTCTCGAATATATCTTTAACCTTGTCCACAAAGCTTTTTTTCTCCCCGGACTTAGGGACTTCCTTATTAGAGTCCAGTTTTCTCAACAACTCCTTCTCTTCCTTTGTAAGCGTTACCGGCACCTTTATAAGGACTTTGACCAACTGGTCCCCCCTGCCTTTGCCGTCAAGCTTACTGACCCCTTTGCCTTTTATCCTGAACACCTCTCCGTTCTGTGTCCCCGCCGGTATTTGCAGCTTTTCGTTCCCGTCAATGCCGGGCACCTCTATCTCCCCGCCCAACGCGAGGCGCGGGAAGGTCACCGGAGCGGCGTACAGGATATCGTATCCCTTACGCCCGAACGTATCGTCCTCCCTGACGGTTATATGCACATAGATATCCCCATGTTCCCCGCCGTTAGTCCCGGCCTCTCCTTCTCCCGCCAGACGTATTCGCATGCCGGAGTCTATTCCCGCGGGTATATCGACCTTTATCTTCTTGGTCACTTCCTCAAGTCCTTTTCCATGACAAACCGGACACGGGTCCTTGATGACCTTACCTGTCCCCCCACAGCCCGGGCACGCGCTCATTATGCTTATGAAGCCTCCTGACTGCCTTATCCTGCCCGATCCGCCGCACCTGGAACAAGTGGTCTTCTTCGAGCCCTTTTTTGCTCCCGTACCACCGCATTCCCCGCAGTTCTCGTATTTCCGCACTTTTATCTCTTTATTGGCCCCGTGTACCGCTTCCATGAAATCAAGCCCCAGTGAAAACTCCAGGTCTCTTCCCCTCATGGGCCCGTTATAGGCCGTTCCCGACCCGAAGCCGAACATATTCTCGAATATATCCCCGAATCCGCCACCGAAGACCTGGCTGAAGATATCTGAAGCGTCGTGGAACCCGCTGAAACCTCCGTTCTCGAAAGCCCCTGCCCCGAACCGGTCATACCTGTGTCTTTTGTCCGGATCGGAAAGCACCTCATAGGCATGGGATATCTCCTTGAACTTCTCCTCGGCTTCCTTATTGCCGGGATTCTTGTCCGGATGATATTTAAGCGCGAGCTTTCTGTACGCGCTCTTTATCTCGGCAGCGGAAGCTTCTCTCGAGACCTCCAGCACACCATAATAATCTTCTGTCATGAATACCTCTGCCAAACACAAAGGGGCAACCTTCGACCATCGCGTCGGGAAGTTGCCCCCGCTGTTAACGATCAACTATCACTTGTTCTCTTTATCGTCGTTCACTTTATAATCGGCGTCAACCACATCCTCTTTCTTGTCACCCGAGGCGTCTTCCGCTCCCTGGGCGGACGGACCTCCCTGGGCCTGCGCCTGTGCCTGCGCGTCCTTGTATATCTTCTCGGATATCTTATGGCTCGCCTGCATGAGCTCTTCCTGGGCTTTTTTCATCGTTTCCGCGCTGTCGGACGTGAGTGCTTGACGGGCTTTTTCCACTGCCTCAGCCACCTTTTTCTTCTCGTCCTCGGACACTTTGTCCCCATACTCTTTTACCGCTTTTTCCACGCTGTATATAAGCGAGTCCAGCTGGTTCCGGGCCTCTATGAGCTCCTTCTTCTTCTTGTCCTCTTCCTCATGCGATTTGGCGTCCTGTTTCATCTTTTCTATTTCCTCTTTTGACAATCCGCTGGAAGATTCTATGCGTATCGACTGTTCTTTTCCCGTCGCCTTGTCTTTAGCCGAAACATGCACTATACCGTTAGCGTCTATATCAAAAGTCACTTCGATCTGGGGTATACCACGCGGAGCCGGAGGGATATCCGTAAGGTCAAAACGCCCGAGCGTCCTATTCCCTGAAGCCATTTCCCTTTCCCCCTGGAGCACGTGTATGGAGACCGCCGGCTGGTTATCCGCGGCGGTCGAGAACACCTGGCTCTTTTTGGTCGGGATAGTGGTATTCCTCTCTATGAGCTTTGTCATCACTCCGCCTAGCGTCTCTATCCCCAGCGAAAGCGGGGTCACGTCCAGGAGCACCACATCTGAAAGTCCTTCCGCGCCCTGCAGGATGCCTCCCTGTATAGCGGCGCCTATAGCGACCACTTCATCCGGGTTGACCCCCTTGTGGGGCTCCTTACCGAATATCTCCTTGACCACCTGCTGCACCCTGGGCATACGTGTCTGACCACCCACCAGGATTATCTCGTCTATATCCCCAGCGGAATAACCCGCGTCCTTAAGCGCCTGGTTACACGGTTTTTTCGTGCGTTCGACCAGGTCATCCACAAGTTGTTCCAGCTTGGACCTGGTAAGTGCCATCGTAAGGTGCTTTGGCCCGCTGGCGTCCGCGGTCACGAAAGGCAGGTTTATCTCGGTCTGCATATTGGACGAGAGTTCGCATTTCGCTTTTTCGGCGGCCTCTTTAAGCCTCTGGAGCGCCATTTTATCTTTCCGGAGATCAATACCGTTCTCTTTCCTGAACTCCTCGGCTATCCAGTCGATTATCATCTGGTCGAAATTATCCCCACCCAGATGCGTATCCCCGTTGGTGGCTTTTACCTCGAACACACCGTCCCCTACGTCCAGTATGGATATATCGAACGTACCGCCGCCAAGGTCGTAGATTGCTATCTTCTCGTTCTTCTTACTATCAAGGCCATACGCCAGGCTGGCCGCTGTCGGCTCGTTTATTATCCTGAGCACCTTGAGCCCGGCTATCTCGCCGGCGTCCTTCGTGGCCTGCCGTTGTGAATCATTGAAATACGCGGGCACCGTAATGACCGCTTCCGTGACCTTCTCTCCCAGATAATCCTCCGCCGTCTGTTTCATTTTCTGGAGGATCATCGCGGATATCTCGGGCGGTGAATAATTCTTGCCCTGGGCCACTACTACCACATTGCCCTTACCGTCCTCGCCCACCTTGTACGGAATAAGCTTTTCCTCTTCCGCCACTTCCGAATGTTTTCTCCCCATGAAACGTTTTATACTGAATACCGTGTTGTCCGAATTTGTCACAGCCTGGCGCTTCGCGGGCTGGCCGACGAGCTTTTCTCCCGACTTGGCGAATCCGACCACGCTGGGCGTTGTATTCGTGCCTTCCGCGTTAGGTATGACTTTGGGCTCCTTGCCTTCCATTATCGCGACGCACGAGTTCGTCGTCCCGAGATCTATTCCTATGACCTTACCCATGACCCCCTCCTTTTTAGCTATTTATTGCCGTTCTTGATCTTCATCCGGTGTATTACCGCTACGCCACTCACTCAGTATCGTTCCTGGCGACCTTTACCTGCGCGGGCCTCAAAAGCCTCCCGTTAAGCATATATCCGGCCCTTACTTCCTCTACGATCGTATTATCCTTTATTTCGACCGAATCGACCATTGCCACGGCCTCATGCAGGTTCGGATCGAACTGCTGACCGTGGGTATCGATCTTCCGCACACCGTTATCCTCAAGCACCCTGTGGAACTCTTTCTGGATGATCTTTATCCCCTCCATAACGGATGACTTTTCCGGGGCGCTCTCCATGGCATTGAACGCAAGATCGAAATTATCCATTATGGGAACGAGCTGGGAAATGATCATCTCATTCGCGAATTTTACCTGGTCGTTCTTATCCTTCTCAAGACGCCGGCGCGTATTCTCGTATTCCGCGTGCACCTTCAGCCATTTATCATGGAAACTGTCGCGTTCTTCCGCTTTTTTCCTGAGCGTTTCCATCTCTTCACCTGTAATATGGATGTCCCCGCCGCTCATATCCCCGTCTTTCTTGACCTCTTCGTCTTTGTGTCCTTTCATCTCAACCTCTCTCAAGGGTTACGAGTTCTTTGATCTTCGAGCTTATCTGTTCCGCCAGAAAGTTCACCGTGCTTATCGCCCGGGAATAATCCATGCGTGTGGAACCGATAACACCGATCCTGCCTATGGTACTACCGTTCAGGGAATATCCGGCGGTTATGAAACTGCAATCCTCCAGGTCACGACAGCTTGTCTCCTGCCCTATATATATCCTGACCCCTCCATAAGGAAGCTCCCCCATCATCAGCCGTGTTATCTCCCTTTTTTCCGAGAACGCGTGCAGGAGCCTGCGGACCATATTGATCCCTTCCTCTCCGTGCCCGAACACCAGGTGGTCCAACCCCTCCCAGTATATCTCGTTCTGTATGTTCTGCTCTATGATGTTGTCTATCACCCCCAGCGAAGCCTTAGCGTGATCCAGCAGTTCCGGTCCCGGCCCCGCCATGATAAGCCTGTTGAGATCGGCGTATATGCTCTGCATCGAAGCGGCCTCATACCTGTTGTTGATATATTCCGCGATCTTCACCAGTTCCGCTTTTTCGATATCCCTGTCCAGTTTTATCATGTAGTTCTTCACATCGTTGGACATGGTCACCAAAACCGCCATCACGGTCTCGGCCCTCACCTTTACTAACTGCATATGCTTAAGATACTCAGCCTCTATGGTCGGCCACATGACAACTCCCGCGCCGTTAAGCTCGTGGCTGATAAGATACGACGTCTTGTGGATTATATCGTTTATGCTGCGTATGCGGATATCGTATTCCGCCGCGAGCCTCCTGGCTTCCTTCTGTTCCATCCGTATAGAGCCTTTTATCCCGTCGACAAAAGACCTGTACCCTCTGGGTGTGGGTACGCGGCCGGCGGAAGTATGCGGCTGCTCTATATACCCTTCCTCCTCAAGTTCAGACATGATGTTCCTTACGGTCGCTGAGGACACACTGCCGCCCATGCGTTCCGAGACCAGCCTTGAACTTACCGGCACCGCGGTCTCTATGAATTCCCGCACAATATGGTCAAGCACCACTATCTTCCTGAGCTCTTTGGATGATCTGTTCATATTTTGGCCTTGGTCTATTACGCTAACAATGCTTAGCACTCTACTCATCTGAGTGCTAAATTATATCATTTCAGCGCGTATTGTCAAGTGGAAATATACGACAAGAATGGATCTGGTAAAGGATATGACCCCGTTATGCGCGTCCCGACTTCAGGCGTTTGAATACCGCGTCCCGGGCGGACCTGGGCAGACGCGCGGAAATGAACACCCCCTCGTCCCGATATTCTTCTTTTCTCACGATGCCTTTAGACCTTACATATCTTACGATATCCTGGTATTTATGCGGCAGGAGCAACTCAATATCCTCCATCTCCGCCTGGATAAGTCCGACAAGGGCGTCTTCCAATTGTTCAAGTCCTTCTTTTTTTAGCGCCGATATGACCAACGTCCCGCTCATATCCTTTTTTATTCTTTCCCTGCGCTCGGGACCCACTTTATCCATCTTATTCAACACCGTGATCACGGGCTTATCCCCCGCCCCTATCTCCTCCAGCACGCTCATCACCGAACGTTCGTGCTCCTCCAGCATATCCGTGCTCATGTCAATCACATGAAAAAGCACATCCGCGTCCATGACCTCTTCCAGCGTAGCCTTGAAACTCTCAATAAGGTCATGCGGCAGCTCGTTCAGGAACCCTACAGTATCGGATATGAGCACGACCTGATTGTTGGGCAATATGAGCTTCCGTACGGTCGGGTCGAGCGTGCTGAAAAGCTGGTCCTTCGCCTTCACCGAAGAACCCGCCAGGGCGTTGAACAGTGTCGACTTACCTGAATTGGTATACCCGACAAGCGCGGCCCTTATCATCGAGAATTTTTCACGCTGCATGCTCCGGAGTTTCCTCTTCTTGGACACGTCCTTTAGCTTTCTCTTGAGGACAGAGATCCTCTCCCTCACCTTACGGCGGTCCACTTCCAGCTGTGTTTCGCCCGGCCCCCTTGTCCCTACACCCCCTCCCAACCTCGAAAAATGTACCCATAGACCGCTAAGTCTAGGCAGGAGATACTCCAACTGAGCGAGTTCCACCTGAAGTTTGCCTTCGTTCGACCTGGCGCGTCTGGCGAAAATATCCAGTATAAGCTGCGTCCGATCTATCGTCTTGACCCCCATGGCCTCTTCCAGGTTCCTCTGCTGGGATGGCGATAGTTCATTGTTGAAAAGTACCACATTGGCACCGGCTTCCCTCACATCCTCGGCTATTTCGTGGACTTTCCCCTTACCTATGAAAAAAGTCGGGGTCACCTGCTTCCGCCTGGCAATAATGGACCCTAATATCTTTAACCCGGCGGCTTCAGCGAGGTTCTCAAGCTCTTCCTGCCTGTCATCGGCCTTCCAGAATCCCTTGCCATCCTCGTCCACTGTGACCAGGAACGCTTTTTCTTTTTTAGCGGTGATCTTTTCCGGCCCGAATGACATGTTACCTCTTTTTCCCGCCATTTCTCTCGACGACCGCTTCAAGGATAATACCCGCCGCACCGGACGGCCCGGCGTTGACCATATCTATCCACTGTACGCGACTATCGGCCCTGAACCATGTAAGCTGCCGTTTGGCATACCTTCGTGTATTCATCTTAAGAAGCTCTTTGGCCTCGTTAACGGATATCTCGCCTTTTATATATGCCCCGATCTCTTTAATACCCAGGGCCTTGGACGCCGACATGCTAAGGTCCCGCTTTATAAGTGCCTCGACCTCAGCAACGACCCGGTCGGCGAACATACGCTCTACCGTATCCTCGATCCGTCGATAAAGCGTCTCCCTGGGCCAGCTCAGGGCAAATTGCAGGCAATCGTATTCCCCGCTCAGGCCCTTTGTGTCCTTCTGGTTCTCGGACAGGCTGCGTCCGGTAAGCTCATATACTTCCAGCGCCCTCACCAGGCGCTTCTTGTCGTTGGGATGGATATGCCCCGCGGCTACGGGATCGACCTTTTTCAGCTCGTCATGAAGGTGTTTTGTCCCTTTCTCCAGGGCGAGAGCCGCCAGCCCTTCCCTTAAAGCCTCATCCTTGGGTGGTGACGGGAATATCCCGTCTATAAGCGACCTTATATACAGCCCGGTCCCGCCGGCGAATACCGGTACCACTTCCCTGGACAAGATATCACGCGTGATCCTCCCCGCCTCCTCGACAAAACGCGCGGCGCTGAACTCCTCTTCCGGCGGCACTTCTCCCACCAGGTGATGCCTGACGCGGGAAAGGGCGCCACTATCCGGCGCCTGCGTGATAACACTCATTCCTTCATACACCTGCATGGAATCGGCAGAAATGATCTCACCCGGGAGCGACATGGCAAGTTCCAGTGCCACGGCGCTTTTGCCGGACGATGTGGGACCGACTATGAATACAAGTAAAGGTCTGGTCATATCTGTTCAGCGGTCTCCGGGGAAGAGACCATATCGGGATCATCTGACAAAACTTCCCCTTTAAGCGTGTTAGGGCTGGCGCCCTTTATCCTGACACGAAGCACCTGCCCGACAAGATCCGCGCCACCGGGAAAGACACACGGGATATTCGCCCGGGTCCTGCCCATTAATTCTTTTTCGGACATGCGGCTGGGCCCTTCCACAAGCACTTCCTGTTCGGTACCTATAAGCGCCTTGTTCTTGGCCTGCGATATTTTCTTTTGAACGGCAAGAAGCGCGGTGTTCCTTTCCTTCTTCACGTCTTCGGGGACATCATCCATAAGAAAGGATGATACCGCGGGCGGACGCGGGGAATATTTGAAGATAAAAGCCGAATTGAACCCGACCTCCTCCATGGCCTTTTCCGTAGCCTTGAAATCCTTTTCCTTTTCCGACGGGAACCCGACGATAAGGTCAGTACTTATACCGGCATCGGGAATGGCACCTCGCAACATATCCACCTTTTTCCTGTAATCGTCATAGGAATACCCGCGATTCATCAGGTCCAGCATCCGGTCCGAACCGGATTGCAGGGGAAGATGTATGTGCTCGCATACCTTTTCCAGGTCCCGCATCGCCCTGAAAAGCCTCGATCCGGCGTCTTTCGGGTGGCTTGTCGTGAACCTTACACGCTCTATGCCCTTCACTCCATTGACGGCTTCCAGTATCTCCGGGAAATCCACTTTCTGCGTCTGTCCCTTCCCATAGGAATTAACGTTCTGCCCCAGAAGCGTTATTTCCTTGAACCCTTTATCGGCAAGAAGTTTTACCTCCTTGACTATATCTTTCTTAGGCCTGGACACCTCACGTCCACGCACATGGGGAACTATACAATACGAACAAAAGTTGTCGCACCCGTACATGATGTTCACGAACGCCGACAAGACCCCGGCACGGTATTCGGTGTCCGCGCCTTTTTTCGGCCTGCGAACCGTCTTGACGGCCAGCACCCTGTCCTGCCCGAACGAACTCTCGATAAGCTCGGGGATATCGTATATATTGTTCGGCCCGGCCAGGATATCTATAGCGGGCTGTTCCTTAAAGAGAAGCTCCCCATGCCGTTCCGCCATACACCCGACAACGCCTATTTTAAGATCGGGTTTCTTCTTTTTCATATGCGCCAGCTTTTGCACGTTACCGA